>JBDRZZ010000001.1 GCA_039804165.1 candidate division WOR-3 bacterium | reverse complement strand
ATAGGACAGAAAGAACTGCTATCGGTTATCCTTCTCATCTGGAGTATATCTACAACACGGACAACAACCGATTGTTGAGTATAACCGAACTCGGGGAACAATATACCTACAACAATAGAGGCGACCTCCTTACTGCAACAGATGGATATACTTTCTCCTACGACAGAGAAGGAAGACTCGAAAAGATAACTCAATCTACAGGTGGACAAATCCATAAACTTAAATTCCTGTATTCCTCGGAAGGGAGAAGGATAAGGAAGATAGATAGTTCTGCAACCAAAGTTGATACAACTTATTATGTCTACGACGGAATGTTTGCAGTAGCCGAACTCAACGGCCATCTTGACTTAAAATCCAAATATGTCTATACTAATGGTATGTTAGTAGGAAGGATAGATTCGGATGGAAAACTATATCAATACTTCCACGATGGATTGGGGTCTATTACAATGATTTGTGACTCTACCGGTAATTACAGAAATCTTTATCTCTATGATGATTTCGGAAATTTCAGGAAGAAAACCGAAAATGTTCCCAACCACTACTATTATACCGGGCAGGAAAGGGATGAAGAACCGTCCGGGCTTTACAATTTGAGAGCAAGATATTATGCATCTACTATTGGCAGATTTACCCAGGAGGACCCGGTGTTGGATGTAGAAAATGGTGAATTGGGTTTAAATAATTGTAATCTCTGTCGTGGGCTAAAAATAAATTTGTTGATTACATCTGTCGAAAGCCCACAGGCATTAAACGCTTATATATATGCTATTAATAACCCTACTAATATTTTGGATCCAACTGGTGAAATTGTACAAATAGCTTTTAATCCTTGTTTATATTGCAGTGCCTGTGCAGGTGGCGCGTTGTTTGGGTGTTTTGTTGGATGTAAATATGCTCCTGACTATAAGCAATGTGTGAAAGAATGTATAAAATCGATACCTTGTGAACGACTCTGGCCACACAAAGATGATCCAATTTCAGGTATATGCTTCGGTATGTGTACGATTTGCGGACTCAAAATAATAGGGAAAGATGCACTCCCTCTTCCGAATATGGGGAACAAATAAGATATAGAAACTTTAACAATAAGAAAAAGATAATAGATTAAAGGAGGATTAGCAGAGAAAATGAAAAAATCAAAGTTTAACGATATATTCACTTATGGATTCAGCTGGTTGGTTTTTACATTGTTTTTGTTTTATATGGGTTTTTATAACCGAGGATTACAAATAGGGAAGGCTTTATTATTAGTTCTTGGAACGATAGCAATTGGGGGATTAATAATTCCTCTTTTGCTGCGAAGATACTGGAAAAATCAGATTTACCTTCCACAGTTAATTTTAGTTTGCATTCTGGGTATATTACTCTTGTTTTTGGCTACTAAAATGTATCGTTTAGTTTTTTTTATTTCTGTTTTTACCTGGGGGTATATAACGACTATGCGATTTTCATTTTCAAAACATAAAAATGAGATAGACGAAAAAAATTCAATTTATACAAAGTTTGCTGATGCGTTGGACATAATGCTTTTTATGGTGGTCTTTGGTATTTTCTGGTTAATATCCTCTATATTTAAAGTTGAAACATTGCTAGGATACGATATAACCCTATTTGGTCCACTTTTGGGGGTTTGGGTAGTTTTACTCTATAGAATTATTTCTATGATTGCCCAAAAAGTGCCAAATAAAACAAAAGTTCTACGAATACTTCTGTTATGTGAAATAGGTATATTCGTATATCTTTTCCTTGCAAGAGTAATTTGTAGGTAGAAGTGAAGGAAATACGGGCAGGGAAGGCAGATTGGAAAATATAACTCAATCTACCGGTGGCGAGATCCGTAAACTTAAATTTCTCTATTCTTCGGAAAAGAGAAGAATAGTGAATCAGGGTTTTGAGTTTAGTGTTTCGGGTTAACAGTTGGGATTTGGAATCCTAAGTTCTGTTTCATTTTTGAATTTTTATTTGTAATTTTGCATTTGGGCGGCTTTGCCTGCGAACGGTTATCTGTTGTTTTCATGCAATATGTCACCTATTATTTTTCGGAATAAATGTCACATTTTTTCATAAATAAATGTCCTATTTTCATCTGGATGTTCTATTCTTCAAAATATCCTCTATTACTTTGTTTCTCTTCACAAGAGAGTTCTCCTCCGATATCTCCGTTCGATAGATAACCTTACCCTCATTTAAAACCCATATCGTCCCTTCGGCAGAAAACCCCACTTCTACTTCCTTTCTCGTCGGATTTAGCTTCCTTCTCGTTAGAGGAAGAAATATCTCCTCTTTATAAAAACTTATTGTGCCATCGCTCGAGACACACCTTATATACGGTAAATACTAAAATCAAGATTTATACCAAAAACACTCTTATAAGCACTTCCTTCTATCCTCGGTCTTATCTTGAGCCTCTTATTCCAGTAAAAAAAATACATCCTTTAGAAAAGTGTTCGCTTCCTCATAGTCTTTTATCTTTACCAGCCACATCTCATTTATAAGTCTATCCTGAAGAGTCCCAAAATCCCTCTCTATCCTCCCTTTCGCCCGGGGTGAATTCGCCGGTATTACAACAATACCAAGGTCCTTTAATATCTTCTCTATATGAGTCTCTTCTTACCCAGGACTCACTTTATAATGTCCTCCATATCTTGTGGGTTTGAAATGGGATGCTTTATCAATAGACAAGAATAAAAAACCTTTATTTTCAATAACTTTCCTTATCCCTTCCATATTGTTAAAAGCTGTATCTTTAGGGAAAACTTTGCAAACAATAATTCATTTGTGGCATCATCTATTTATTGTTATGAGATACCACTCCTCTGGAATGTATCTCTTCTAAATCATCTAACTTCTCTTGAAATAGGCAATATTAAATCTATTGCCATATTTTCCCTTGAATAAATCCGTTAACCTCTCAAAAGGTCCGGAATACCTTTTCTTCCGACTTTTTTCTTAGAAATAATCCCTCTAAGACCTTCCTCCTTATAAGCTCTTTTTAGCCTTAAAGCATGATGATAACTAACTACTAAAAGAATGGTTACTTGATTATCTTTTATTTCTCTTTTAAGCCAACTATCGATTATTTCTTGTTTTTAATATTTCATGGTAAGAGAATATGCTTACAAAGTTACTTCCTTTTGGACAAAGAGGTAACCTTTTTCTTTCTTTCTCAATATGAATGTCATATTCTACTCCCAAAATGTGGCATTTATTTATGGAATTAAAATAGGACATTTTATTTATAATAATAACAATGCAATATTTCCCCCTTGACAATTAATTTTTTTTTGTTATAATATAAACTGAAATTTATTAGAAAGGAGGTGTATAATGAGATTTAGTATGAAATTAAAGTTTGGTAGATAAGGCCTTTTCTCCTTACTTCTATTAGGAGAAAAGGCTAAATTTCTTTAAGGATTCTTCTATGGTTTTATGATTATGAGAAAAAGGTAATTGTAATTAAAGAAACAAAAATTAAGGAGGTTAAGATCGATGAGACGTTTAATAGGATTAATAATAAGTTTAATTAGCATAATGCTTTTTGCTCAAAATGCTGGAAGCACAATTAACAATGTTCTCCACATCCCAAAATTAGCTATTCAGCCAATAATTGATGGAGAGTTAGATGAAGAGTTAGATACACCAAATCTTCCAGATGTTGGGATGTTTGTTTATGTAGATGATCAAGTCCCCTCTGATGGAGCGGCTGATTTATCCGGTTTTTATATTGCAGGTTGGGTCGATGGAGATACCCCTGGATTTTATTTCTATGGAAGAGTTATTGATGACTCAGTAGACACTCAACACCAAAATCCTTGGGAACGTGACTCCTGGGAAATTTACTTTGATGGTGGAAATGAAAAAGCTGCTTCCTATGATGGTAACGATGTCCAGTGGAGATATGTCTATGGAGAAGAGACTGGAAACCCTGGACCTGGTGAGTTTGTAACAACACTAACTTCAAATGGTTGGGCTATTGAACTTTGGATTCCTGCTGATTCCCTACAGAAAAATGGTACTCCGCTATTCTCTCTACAAGAAGGAACAATCATTGGTTGGGAAGCTCAGGTAAATGATAACGATGGAGCAGACCGCGAAAATATTCTAAAATGGTGGTCTAATAGCAATGACTCCTGGCAGAATCCAAGTCTATTTGGAACTGCAAAACTTGCTAATGATGATGTAAAACTTCAGATACCATATATTGAACTTCCTCCTGCAAGTATTGATGGTTTTGATGATGATTGGGAAGGTGTTCCAGCAATAACAATGAGTGTGGGTGGAGAAAGAAGCTATCCAGATGGAGGAAGATTTGACCTTTCTTCATATTATCGTATTGCTTGGAATGCAGACGGTATCTATTTCTATGGAAAAGTTGTTGATGACTCAATAGACACTCAACACCAAAATCCTTGGGAACGTGACTCCTGGGAAATTTACTTTGATGGTGGAAATGAAAAAGCTGCTTCCTATGATGGTAACGATGTCCAATGGAGATATGTCTATAACGAAGAGACTGGAAACCCTGGACCTGGTAGTGTATCAGGTGGGACAATAGCCTGGACATCAACCTCAGACGGTTGGGCTCTTGAATTAGTAATTCCAGTTGATTCACTCAAGAAAGATGGAAATCCCTTATTCCCTCTACAAGAAGGACAAATCATTGGTTGGGAAGCCCAGATAAATGAGAACGATGGTGGAAACCGTCAAAATATGCTAAAATGGTGGTCTTACAGCAACGACTCCTGGCAGAATCCAAGTCTATTTGGAACTGCAGTATTATCAGTTCTGGGTGTTGCCGAAGCTCCTCTTGCTGTAAAACTCTCTGCTCCAGCTCTTGTTAATTCAAATGCGAAAATTTCATACACCATTCTTGCAAGAAGCTCTGTGAACTTGAAGCTTTACAACTTAGTTGGTCAGGAAGTAAAGACCCTTGTTAAGGGTGTAAAGGACGCTGGAACACAAGAAGCAGAGCTTGATGTAAGTGATCTTGCAAATGGTGTATATCTACTCAAACTAACAGCAGGTTCTAGCGAAGTAGCAAAGAAAATAACGGTCCTGAAATAGCTCAGGACCAAAAATAAAAACCCGTGGCTTCTGCCACGGGTTTTTATTTTATTCTATATTTTTTCATCTTGTATCTAATCGCTCTTTCAGAAATACCCAATTCTTTTGCAGCTCTACTTTGATTCCAGCTGTATCTCTCTAAAGCTTCTAAAATCATCTCCATTTCGACTTTTTCAATTACATCTCTTAACTTTCCACTATGCCTTATTTTTTTATCCACTGAAAGCGGAATATCCTCTATAGAAATATATTTCCCCCGACAAAAAACAACTGCTCTTTTAATAATATTCTCAAGTTCCCTCACATTTCCTGGAAAATCATAAGAAAGAAGTTTTTTTAAAGCCTCCTCTGTTATTCCCTTAATTTCTTTCCCTTCTTTTTCCGCCTCTATTTTTATAAAATGGTCCACAAGCAAAGGAATGTCTTCTTTTCTCTTCCTTAAAGGTGGAACCTGGATACGAATTACATTTAAACGATAATATAAATCTTCCCTGAATTTTCCTTCTTCAACTTCCTTCTCTATATCCCTATTTGTAGCGGAAATTAATCTAACATCAATAGGTATCTCTTTATTAGAGCCAATTCTTGTTATTTTTTTCTCCTCTATTACCCTTAATAACTTAACCTGAACGTCTTTTGACAATTCTCCAATTTCATCAAGAAATATTGTTCCAAAAGAAGCAAATTCAAACTTTCCAATTCTTCTTTTATCAGCTCCTGTAAAAGCCCCTTTCTCGTAGCCAAACAATTCAGATTCTATAAGAGTTTCTGGAAGTGCCGCAAGATGGACAACAACAAACAATTTATCATTTCTTTTTGAAAGATTGTGAATTGCACCTGCAATGAGCTCTTTACCAGTTCCACTTTCCCCTGTTATAAGAACATTTGCATCACTTTTGGCAGCCCTAAAAACAAAAGACATTAAATCTTCCATTATTCCAGAACTATAAATTATCCTATCATATTGAAATTTTTCTTTCAAAGATTCTCTGAGTTCCAAGTTCTCTCTTTTAAGATTTAGATTATCCAAAGCCTTTTTTATTACAACAATAAGTTCATCCACATCAATAGGCTTAGTTAAATAATCAAAGGCTCCTTCTTTCATTGCCTCTACAGCATTATCGACCTCTGCAAAAGCAGTAATAATTATAACTGGAATTAAAGGATTCATTTCTTTAACTTTTTTTAGGACCTCTATTCCAGATAAATCTGGTAACTTCCTATCAAGGAGAACTAAATCAAAATAGCCTTTACCAAAAATAGAAATTGCTTCTTCTCCTTTTGAGGCTTCTTCTACAAAATACCCTTCTTTAAGAAGAATCTTTCTCAATAACTCTCTTTGATTGGCTTCATCTTCAATGAGTAAAATATTTATTTTATCCATTTATAGGTAAAAGAATATCAACCATTGTTTCTTTTCCACTTGAAATCCTAATATTTCCCCCATGAGCCTCAATAATCTTCTTCGTCAAATATAAACCAAGCCCACTTTGTTTTTTATCCGAATAAAAAGGCTCAAATACTCGAGGGATCTTCTCTTTCTCAATTCCTTTACCATTATCCACAAATAAGATTCTTCCAGTATTTCCAGCTTTTTTTAAAATTATTTTTATCTTGCTTGCTTTTGCTTCAAGTGCATTCTTTATTATATTAGAAAAAGCAGAAACCAATAGGACTCTATTACCTTCCACAACTAATTTCCCTGAACTCTCTATTTCAAACTTTACTACTTCTTTTTTATTATTCACAAGAGAAATTGATTCTCTAATAATACTTTCAAGATCTACAATTTTCTTATCAATTTTAGAAAGCGTCAATAATCTTAGAGAATCCATAACTAAATTCATTTTTTTAACTTCTTCCTTAAGGAGCCTTCCCTCTTCTTTCTCTATTTGCTTAGCAAGTAGAGAAAGAGTATTAAGAGAATTCCTCAACTCATGGGAAAAACCTGAAGAGAGGGCACTTAGTTCCTCAAGATGACGAATCTCTCTTTCTTTATCAATTCTAAAATTTTCAAATTTTGTAAATTTGTATAAAAAGAAAATAATTAAAACAGAAAAAGTTAATATTATCAATATAAGCAAAAACATATTAATTGAAGTTACTACTAAAAGGGGTTTCATAGAAAAACCAGCAATTATTCTCTCCCCATTCTTCCTCCCTTCAATCTGAAAAATTTTGCCAACTGGAGTTTCTAAAATATGAAGACCTTCACCTTTAAGAGGAAGGAATTCCTCATAAATAGAACTGTAAAGAATAGGAGAATTATTTTCATCAAGGATTGAAAAATAAAGAAGATTAGAAGAAGTGACAAGCGAATCGAAAATTTCAGAAATTTCTCCTCTTCCATAATCTTTCTTTGATAATAAAAGAATGTTATAATCTTTCTGAGTTATATTTACTAAATAGAAAGAGCTCTCTCCTATATTTAATAAAGTTCCATAAAGCTTATTCATTAATTCTCTTTTGTAGAAATCCAGGATAGGCTCTTCTAAATCAGGAAATTTAATGAAGTTTTCCAGAATCACAGAATCTCTAAAAATCCACAGTCCCTCTATATCTTCCGGAAAAGATATTTTTTTTTCTTTTATCCATTCTTCAAGAATCTTAAATCCCTTTTCCTTCAAGTTGTTTATTTCTACTTTATTTAACTCTTTTTCGCCTTTTAAATAATTATCGGCCATCACTGCTAATAACTGAAAAGCTGTTTTATAGCTATTTTTATAGGCCTCTTCTATATTTCTATTTGTTATCCTTACTATAGTAAAAACAAACCCACTTATTACCACCAATATAACAAAAATTAAAATTTTTGATTTCATTATAAAAATTTAATAAAAATCTTCAAAAAATCAATTGAATTCCTACCCCAAAGCTATTTTCTGTATAATTTAAAGTTTCTATGGTGGAGTTGTTATCTATAGAACTTAAAACAAAAAATAACCAAAATTTATCCCTTAGCATTCTCCTACATTGGAAATCAAAAAGCCATCCTGAATCTTTACGTCGGATCTCACCAATCTCAAAGAAATCTCTTCTAAAGAGATCTAAACTCAGGTCTAAATAAAACTTTCCTTTAATAAAAGATTTTTTAATTAAAAAAGTGAGATTCGTATTTTTCTTAACACCTTCACTCTCAAAGAAGGGGTCTAAAAGAAGAGAATCTATAATAAGATATTCCTTTGGATCAGATAATACAGAATAAAAAGCCGATAAAGAGAAATTAAAATCTTCTGTTAAAGGAAAGTCCATTTCAAGTGAAAACATCCGGTAAGGTAATTTTTCGTTTTCATATAACATTAAACCCATTCCTCCCCTAGATACAAGATAGAAAAAAGGCATCGGAATTGATACATATGAGTTTAATCCGCCCTTAACGTAATCTTTAATAGAATCAGAATTAAAATTCATTAACTTGACTTCCGTCCCAACGAATAATAAATATCTCCCAAAATTCACTAAAATGGAATCTCCGATAGAGAGTTTATTTAATCTATACTGTTCATAAGTCAATGGAGTAAAATTGTACCCCTCAATATATACAAAATTTTTATTACCAAGCTCCGGAAGACTGATTTTCTTCTGAATACTTATCTTATTTCCAAAAAAGATATCATCCAAATTAAATTCAATCATTGAGAAGGTTCCCAAATAATCAAGATCAAAGAATCCAGAATAACTAAAAAAAGGAGAAATTTCGGTCTTGTTACCACCTTTTTCTATCTCACTAATAAAATACAAATTATTAGTATACAAATTAGAGATTAATAAGCCAACCTTCCCAAACAAAGTAAGTGGTAGGAGCAACATAATTGCTCCTACCACTTTATCACTTATTCTCCTACCCATTTTATTTTCCCTTTCCTTTATGTATTTTCTCTTCCGTTCTCTTCTTCTGCATTTCCCCTACCCTGCTTCCTTCTCTTTCCTGAGTTCTAACTCTATTACGGAGTTCCTCCCCCACCCATTCTGGAAAACCTTCCCTATTTCTAAGAGTCACTTCTTCCCTATTTCTAAGGTTTCTCATTTCTCTAACAAGCAATAATTTCCCCCCGTCAAAATCAACTTCAGAACCTCTTACTTCTATCTCATCTCCACATCTAATTTTATTTCGCAAGAACCACTCTGGCCCAAGTTGAACTCTCACTCTTTCTCTTTCCTTAACTCTTATTAAAGCTTCGAATTTAAGAGCTTTTCCATCAATATACAAAAATTCTATTTTTCCCTTAATCTTTTTCTCTTTTCTCGGATCGTATACGTATCTCCTCTCATGAAGTCTCGTTCTTACCCAGAGAGGCTCGTATCTCTCATTTCTAAAAGCATATCTATGTTCATTCTTTATCATTATTCGCACTTTCAACCTGTAACCTTCAAATTTCCCATAAAGCCTTACCCTTTCCCCTACTACCAACTCTTCATTTAAAAACCATCCTGGACCAAGATGAGCCTCAACCATTTCCTCATCCTGCGTTCTTATCTTCGCTTGTAATGTTCTAACTTCACTTTCAGGCGACAAAACTTCCTCTATCTCTATAACTTCACCTTCAATGGCAACTTCATCTTCCAAAAGTTCAACCTCCGCAGCTCTAAGGAACCAAATTGGACTAAACACTGTAAGTAACAACAATAACCTCTTCATAATTTACCTCCTTTCTTTTTTTTATAAATTCAACTCTTTCCATACTTACTCCTTTTTTATCTTAATATACAAGTTCTGTTCCATTTTTATAAAATAAATTTTTTAAAGCAATATGACCTTGAATCCCAAGAAGATAAAATACCTCAATATTATATCCTACAAACCATCTTTTCGACAATTTTGGAAAATCCGTCAATTTTGACGACTCTTGAAGTTTTCAAAATTTTAAATAAGATGTATTTATGTTAAAAGCCGTGATTTTCGATTTAGATGGTGTTATAATAGACAGCGAACCTTTTCACTATGAGGTAAATAAAAAAATTTTTGCCCATCTTGGAATAAATATGAGTGAAAAGGAATACGAAAGTTATATAGGAACCAGTCACGAATATATGTGGAGTAAAATAAAGAGAAAATACAACCTACCGCAAGCAGTTTCAGAACTCGTCAATATGCAGGTTAGTGGGAACATCAATTATATCAAGAACGAAAAGATAGAAGGAATTGAAGGAGTTGTGAGTTTGCTTTCAAGGCTCAAAAAAGCAAATATAAAAATGGCGATTGCCTCTTCTTCTCCAAAAGAAGTGATTGAACTTGTAATAAACAAACTTAAAATAAGTCAATATTTTTCTGCTATTGTGGGGGGTGAAGAATTGAAAAGAAGTAAACCTGCACCAGACATCTTTTTAAAAGCGGCAGAGCGTTTGAAAGTTGAACCCGCAAATTGCGTTGTAATCGAAGACTCGGAAAATGGAGTTAAAGCTGCAAAAGCTGCGGGAATGAAATGTATTGGATTTAAAAATCCAAACTCAGGAAATCAGAATCTAAAAAAAGCCGACTTTATTATTGAGAAATACAGTTCATTAAAGATGAGCTCTTTAAGAAATTTATTTTCAGAATAAAACTTTTTCTTAAAGAAAGTATTTTCATTTAACAATAAAATTAACCTGACTTGACAAATCTTTATCCTTATCTGATACTGCCTGAAGGCAATAATTTCCAGGCTTTATCTGCCAGAGAAAGCTGTGTTCTCCAGTGGTTTCTTTTAATGGTTTTCCGTTTAAAAACCAGTGAACTTTTCCTTCTTCTGTGGTTGTAAGTTCTATTTTTATGGACTGATATTCAGGCTTTACATTGGATAATCGGTAAAAGATTGCTCCATCCTTGGGATGGACTATTTTAAATCTTTCCTCCTCTATGATTTTATTTGAGGTATTCTTTGCCTCAAAACCCTCTACCCATTCTTTGTATTTACCAGGTAAAACAGTGTAAACTTTCCCTTTATCAAAACTGTGCATATCACAACTGTCTTTGTAATACGCAATAAGATTCTCTATAGGGATTATTTCTTCAACCACAGACGGACAATAATGAGTTGGTTTCTTACCAGAAAGAGGACAGATTTTAACTCTAGTAAGTTCCTCAGGTAAAGGTTTTTTTTCAGGAAAATCTTTTCTACTGTAAAGGAGATACATAATATTTGCAAAAAGAGGGCCTGCTCCTGAAACTCCTGAGACTTTTTGCATCGGAGTATGGTCAAAATTACCAACCCAAACAGCCAAAGTATAATCTTCGGTAAAGCCAACAGTCCAGTTGTCGCAGAAACGAAAAGAAGTTCCTGTCTTTACAGCACAGGGAAATGGGAAATTCAGCACAGAATTAAAACCAAATTCAGAGGTCCTTGCAAATTTATCGCTTAAGATATCAGCTATCAAATAATTCAATTCTGGTCGAGAGATAATTTTATTACTTTCAGGGTATTTTTTTTCTTCTCCATCTATTTCAAGAATTTCTTTAATAGGTATAAAACTTCCAAGTCTAGCAAGACACATATAAGCCCTTCCAAGTTCAAATAGAGAAACCTCCCCCCCTCCAAGAACAAGACCAACACCATAGTAATCTGCATCTTTATCCAGAGAATTGAATTCGTATTCCTTTAAGCGATTTAAAAATCTATCTATTCCCACTTTTACAAGAATTCTCGTAGCAGGAACATTTAGAGAATTTGCTAAGGCTTCACGAACTCTAATTGGTCCATAAAATTCCTTAGAATAATTCTTGGGGCTGTATATCCCTGTTGGCATCCTGTAGTGAGTTGGAATGTCCGAAACTACTGTGGCAGGTGTAAAACCATCTTCAAAGGCAAGAAGATATAAAAAAGGTTTTAATGTAGAGCCAGGTTGACGAAGGGCCCGGACAGCATCGTATTCTCCATTGTGTTCTGTATCAAAAAAATCTGCAGAACCGACATAGGCAAGAACTTCACCGGTAAAGTTGTCAAGTAGAATAACAGCCGCATTAGTTACATTAAAAGGAGAAAGGGCCTTTATCACTCTATTTACCTGTTCCTGAACCATTTTTTGCAATTCAAGATCAATCGGGACTCTGACATTTTGAACTTCTTCTGGTAGATCTTTTAGGAGTGTAAAAACAAAATGTGGCGCGGCAAAAGATGCTGTTTGAGGCAATAAAGAAATATCTTCTTTAAGGACTCTTTCTATTCTTTCTTCCTCTATCAGCCCTCCTTTTGCCATTTTTTCAAGAATGTATCTCTGTCTTCTTCTTATTTCTTCCAAATTTTTATAAGGATTAAGGCGGGTTGGTGAATTGGGAATAGAAGCTAAAAAACTAGCCTGGGCAAGAGTTAAATCTGAAGACGAAATACCAAAATATGCTTTGGAACCTGCTTCAACACCGTACAAATTTCCACCCATAGGAATTCTATTTACGTAAGCCTCAAGGATTTTTTCTTTACTTAATCCCGCCTCAAGGCGATAAGCAAAGTATGCTTCTTTTATCTTTTTAAGGAAAGTTCTCTTCCCAGGTCTAACCATCCTTGCGAGTTGAAGTGTTATAGTTGAAGCACCAGAAACCACTTTTTTCGCCTTTAGATTTTGTAAGAACGCTCTAAATATCGCCTTATAATCAACACCGTTATGATAGTAGAAATTTTTATCTTCAGAAGCTATAATTGCCTGAATAAAATAAGGCGAAACCTTATCTAAATCAACAGAAACCGAGTGAGTCGAATTCTCTGATAGAACTTCTTGCAACAATTTCCCGTTTCTATCATAGAATCTCACGGAATGGAAACTTTTTCTCTTGAGGTCTTCTTCTCTAATGGGAATAAGTAAAGGGGTAAAACGAAAGCCAAAAATTATAGCAAGTATACATCCAAGAATAATCAACTGTAATTTTCTCTTATTTATAGTTCTAAAAGCCATCCCTTTCAAAAATAGATCTAAAATCTATATCTAGGTAATTTTCCCTATATCCTAACTTCATTCACCCACTACTTCTATAAATCCCTCGCTACAAGTCCCGAATTGTTCAGGTTCATACATTAAACTAACTTTTGCAAATGGCCAGAGAAAATAACCGGAAGTGGTGGCACGGAGTAGATATTTATATTTATATATCCCTGGTCTTACTTCGTCCGCAAAAAGTGCAACTCTGTCATCTCGCAACTCCGTATGATTTATCGGATTCCAGGAACCTCCTCTTGTAACTGTTCCTTGCGATTTAATATTGTATCTTATGGAGGTTGTCTTTAGTGAAGCATCAATCACCTCAAGGCCTGAAGGTAATGGATCATCAATTACGAGATGGTAAGAAGTCTGTGGCACTTTGAATTCAAGCTCCACTTCAAGGATATCCCCAGTTTTTACTTTAACCATCGGAAGAGGTTCTTTCTTATATTCACCAATAAGTGTGCCTGTATTTAAATTTCTCACAGTTCTTTTTATCGTAAGACCTTCATTTCGTGAGCTCTGAGTCCCTTTTAATCTATAAGAGTAAGAAAGAACATAATAGAGATATCCTACCCCTTTCTTGGAAAGGATAATCTTATTAAGCCCAGAAGGTATTTTCGATATGGGAACAAATTCCTCAAAAGGTTTATACTGATAGCTTTTGAACATATGCGATAGAACCTTTTCTCCTGCAAGAAAAACATCAGCCGAGTATTTTGGAGGCTTTGTTTCCCTCTTAAGAGAAATTTCAACAAGCCCATCAATTGCTTTTGCATTTTCGTAGGTGTATCTCCATTTTCCATTTTTCCTTGCATTTAGAATATAACGGGCAAATTTGGAAATGAATTCACTTTCAGGTTCCATTTCGAGAAATAACTTTATAGCCTCGGAGGTCGTTATTACAGGAGAAGACATAAATAACCATGAAGGAGGTAAGTCTTTCGGAGTTTCGAAATGAGCGGTTTGTGCTGTAACGAATATTCCATTTTTGATCTCTTTCAAGAGTATTTTTGCTTCCCTTCCCCATCTTCCCGATTTATAAAGGAGATAAGCAAGAGAAATTTGCGCTCCAAAACTTAATTCCTTTCTTCGATTGAAGTATTCCTCAAAGTAAGTCTCATCGGTTTTCCCAAGGTAATGCATACCAAGCAAGATGTTAATTCTGTATTCTGCAAGAGATTGCCAGGAATAGAAAGTATAACAGGGATTTCTCAAGGTATATTCAAAAAATTTGAGGAGACTTTCCTTTACCTCACTCGGAATCTTGTATCCCAATTCCTCTGACCTTTTGAAAAGATAAGCAACATAAGGAGAAAGGTAACAATCCGATTCATGACTTGTTGGCCAGAATTTAAACCCTCCGTCCGAATTTTGCATCAAAAGAATTTTTCTTATGTTTGCCTCTATTACTCTATCTACTGGTTTCACTGCCTTAAGCTCAAATCCATATTTATCAGAGAGATATTTAAGCATAATTAAAGCAAGGAGTTTACTTGAAGTCTGTTCTAAACATCCATAGGGATACTCAACAAGATATTTTGCTCCTTCTCCTATATTAGCAAGAGCTGTGCTTGAAAGAGTTATCTCAAGACCACCCATATCTTTTCGAACACTCCCATCCACTTTTATTGCCTCCTCTACTTTATCTTTTGTTTCTCCAACAGCTACTACAGTCTCAGTTGTTAGCAATTCCTGAACTTCGAGTTTTGTCTCAACCGCATCAGACTCTTTTATTTCCTTTCCACCAAAAGTTCCGGTAAAATAGGCTGTAAACTTTAAAATTGCTTCCCCTTTCTTAACTGCCTCAAAGGGGAAAAGAACCGATTTTGATTGTCCTGGCTTTAAAGAGATTTCTTTTATCAATGGTTCATCCTGTTTGAATATTAACGAGTTCCCTCCTATTTCAGCAGAAACCTTAACAGAGCCTTCTGCCTCTGTAGAATTCGTGATTGCAACTCCTCCCTTGAAACTGTCTCCAAGACGAGCAAATCTCGGAAGAACAGGACGCAAAACAAAAGGTTGAGTTACAACGATTTTCTCATCCTTATATCCAAAAAAATTATTCTCTCCAACTGCAACAACCATTATTCTCCATGTCGTTAAATTATCCGGGAGTTTAAATCGGAAAGACGCCTCGCCGTTTTTATCTGTAACCAGACTCGGATTGTAATAAGCCAATCTCAGGAATTTCTTTCGAACTATGGGTTCTCCAACCATTGCTTCTGCTCCTCCTCCATAACCATAACCTTTTTGCAGAAGTTCCTCTTTTGTTATTATAAATGGGCGATTGTCTGTTATTCTCGCGGATAAACCTCTATGAGCGTAGACAAGTTTCACAAGGTCAGGAGGAGTGTATCCGGTTAAAGAAAGAATAGCTTCATCTGCGACCATAACAGTCAATTCACTCCTGTGTCCTTTTTTATCCTTACGGGTGACTTTTACATTGACATTTAGTTCTTCTTGAGGCCTGAGTTTTTTGCTCGATGGTGTTATCTTTACATTGAGATATCTATCGGCAATTGAGACTTTAAATATCGAAAATCCAATCTTCTCAAGATGCTTCCCTGTTTCTTCTTCCACAGGAACAATGGGTTCTCCAAGACGATAAAGCACAGCCCCAACATAGGCATTTGGCAGCATCTCTTCTGTTACAACAAAAGTATAGGTAAAACCTCCACCTTTAATTTCTTTTGAATCTTTAAGGAAAATCTTTTCTCTCGAAACCGTGATGAAAAGTTCTGCACGAGGGAAAGGTGATTTTATGAAAGCCTTTGCCGTATCTCCAACTTTGTATTCCTTCTTATCCATTATGATTTCAAGTTTGTCCTCTCCTGTTTCTTCCCAGGGAACATAACTTTCTCCTGCTACCCAAACCGAAGTCGCTGCAGAAGTTCCGCTATTCGGATTATCCCTTAGCTCTGCAAATACAGCGTAAGAACCTGCCTCTTCAGGCGAAAAACTAACTTCTTTTGGAGAGTCATCACTAATTATTTCTTTTATAGCAACAACTTTCTTTATCATTGTGTTTTCAACTCTGAATTCACCATCCGGGTTTTGCGTCTTAACAGAATGGTATTCTCTCTTAATTAACTTTACAGTTACAGGTATTCCAGAAAGAGCCTTTCCTTCTGGAGAAGAAACTATAACGTCTACCTTAAATGTGTCTTTTGCGGCTACTATCCAATTATTAAGTTTTATGCCAATTAATCTTCTATCAGGTAAAACAGTAATGCTTTTATTTGCTGAAGATGTCTGATTTGAAACATCTGTAACTTCCACATCGAAAAGATAATTCATATAACAAGGAACATCTTCTGGTCTAAAAATAATTGTTTTAACTCCCTTACCTTTCTTATCCAGCTTTTTCGTTTCTCTAAGATATGTAGCACTTAAAGAAGAACGCCTCTCAAGTAAGTAATCCGGAACTCCAAAAGAAAATTCTTCCCAACCTTTTGGGATAAAGACCGTTTTTCTACGGGTTATGTTAAGAGAAGAGAGTGCACCTCCCATAGGAGATCCAAAATAATATTTTCCTTCCCATGAAATTTCAATGGGTTCCCCCAGAACTGCTATCTCTCTACCCACATTCATCTTGACTTCAAATTCCGGAACCCTAAATTCAGCAAGACGAAAATTACCATGAATTTTCAAGTTGTATCTTATGTTTTCGGCAGTGATATAATAATAACCAAGAGGCTGATCCTCTTTTGTTGGAATTTCAAAGTTAAAAGTTCCAAATTCGTTAACCTTAACCTCTGTAACCTCCTTTTCTCCTCCATGTGGGTCTCTTACTTTCACTGTAAAGGATAATCCTTCCCCTGTATGCAACTTTCCATAAAGGAGGTATCTTACGACTCCCTTTAATCGAACAGTATCTCCTGGACGATACAGATGACGATCTGAAAATATCACTCCACGACAAATAGGCCTTTCTGCTTCCCAGTCAGGTTCTATTCCAAAATCCCAAAGGGATGGATTCCCATATTCCTCCGTATGGATAAAAGTCCAATCATCATCCTTTTCTACTACGATAAGAAGTGTTGGAGGTTCAGCGAATCCATATTTTTCAATGTCGTATAGAATATCATCAGGGTCTGCCTCAGGTGGATAAAGTTCATTTAACACTTTATTAGTTATCCTTCTTTTTGTACATCGTTGCATCTCAGAAGCAGAAAGGATAAGCATTCCTTTTTCATCTGTTGCCCCCACATAACAGGGAGATATTCTATCTATATTTTTATCTGTGATAAGATCCCAGATTTTTTCAAGTCTTGGTAGGTCATCCTCTCTGTATATTTTAACTTTTGCCCCAGCAATAGGCTTCCCATCTGTAAGCTGATTTAATTTAACAATGCCCCCTGTCGGATGAAACTGAGTGTATATTCCAATGTTCGTTCGGAGAATTAACCCATTAAATCTTATCGGTTGAGAATAGCACAATACTTCTGGGGAGGTGAATTTATAGGCAACCGCACCAAATTTTCCTCCTCTTAGATATGGAGCAAGGTCAAAATATATTTTCCCAACCTTTTCCTCATTTAATTCTATATCCCTATAAGATTCTTTTACCTTAAGATTTTTTATCAATTCATCTATAATGTAGTAAGAAGAAAGTCTCTCTCTAACAAGAATATCTTTAGGTTCTAACCTCTGCATTACGTAGAAAACTTTATTTATATTAACAGTCTTTACCCCAAGTTTTGGCTCTATATTTGGTGTTATAAGTTGATAACCAGATGGCCCCCACATCTTCGGAGTCAGTTCTCCAGTTACGAAAGAAGTTACTTGGGGATTTTCTATTTTCTGACCATAAATGTCTATAAGGTCTGGACCTATAATTACTCTATATTTAGTCTTTGGCTCCAGATATTCTTCGTTAAGTCCAAGAAAATAATAATAGTCATCCCAACAGGGAGAGTATTCACTCAATGGATTTTTTTCTCCTTTTGGGGAAAGAGAGATATTTATTTTTGCACTTTCCCAATCAGGAGTATTGGTAAAAGAGAGATAAGGAACTGTTGTAAGCTTATATCCACAATGTCCACAGAAAGAGGTCTCTATAAATCTAAATGGAGGATAAGTTCTGAAAGTCGAAGAGTATTCCTGCTCTGTCAGCCTATTCCCTCTTTTTGTCTTAATTCCAGAATGAAGCACGACTGTGTATTTGGTATCCTTTTTCAAATTTTTTACTGGCTTTAGAATATAATTATATCTCAGGTAATACATACCAATATCTTCTTCATCTCTTGGATTCCCTTTTGCTTCGAGAAATTTATATACAACTTTTTCTTCTGTTTCAGTTTCGAAAAATTCTATTTTACTTTTCAAAGAGCTTGTATCTAAAGAGGTGTTACTCGTAATTCTAACTTCTTGGTCAAGGTCAATATGATGAGATTTGTCAGATGGATAGACTTCTATTCGAGGCAATGGAGTTTTAAACTCCCAGGTAAAATCTTCCTTAAGTTCATTTCCGAAAATATCTCTAAGACCCTTTTTAACTTTCACAATATAGTGAGTTGACATTGGTAGGCTGTGTTCAGGTTCAAAAACAACTTCGGAAGTTCCAAGAATTCTAAATTTGCCTTCAACCGCAGGCTCAAGACTGAAATGACTCAAAATCGAATCTCTCTTTGCATCACTTAAAGTAGCAAGGGGTATTAAAGGATTGTTAAAATTTATACTTATTTGAACCTGTCCATATGTTTCACCTTTGGGATTGTATGATGTTACCGTAAGTTCTCTGGATGAAATAGTTGTTCCGCTTACCGGTTCTTTGGAAAGTATCAGTTTCTTGTTGATTTTTATCTTCGGATAAAACAAAAATGCAATTAATATTAAGCCTATAATAACAGTTGCAAAAATCCACACTTTTTTCTGTTTAAATTTTTCTACAATTTTTTTCCTGTCTCTCTTTATCTTTGTTAATTTTTTTGATTTCTTAGTAGTTTTTTTTGATTTTTTTCTATTATTCTTTTCCATCAATTCCTCCTTATTTATTACAAAGCTCAGTATAATAAAGAAAATATCTAAGTCAAGATATTTTACTTTATACTGAACCAAAAGAGTTAAATCTAAAGAAGAAATTAATAATAATTAGGAAATTAGGATTAAGAAACCAATACTTCTTCTTAGAAAAATTTTGCTAAGCTTCTTGAACTTCTTAGATTTTAAAAACTAAAAAATTGAAAAAAGGAGGTAGGGTGTAAAGAACACCCTACCTCCTTCTCATAGATCCCTTAATTTAAAGTTCTATATCTTCAATGGGTAAATAAGTTGCAAGAGGTTCCTCAGAACCATCTGAGAATATTACCATTACCACAGACTGATGTTCCATATCCTCAGGATCCCAGATAACTCCTTCTATATCCGCAGCATGAGCACCGTCTTTTGTAATTTCTCCTTTCACAGTTCTTTTCTCATAATCCCCTTCATAAATAGGCTTTGAAATGTTCACCGTCATTTTCCAATCATCCGAATCTTCAAGAACAATAACCCCAGAATCATCTTCTTTTCTGGTAAGAGTTAAATCAACTCGATAATCATTGCTTTTTCTGTTAATAGCCCAAAAACGAAGGGTTCCTACAAATTCAGAGTCAAGTGTATTTATAGCAATAGGAGTCAAAATTGAGAAACCTATCTGGAAGCATCCAATAATTTCATAGATTAAGGAAAGATTTTTTATTTCTTCGGGTGAATTATATTCAGCTTTGAACTTTATCCAAGCAAGGTCTTTATTATCCAATCCCAATTTCGCCCATACTTTCTTTGGCAAAGTATCCTGGTAGAAAGCAAATGAATCTACAAAAAGACTTGCAGGATGAGAATTACCAACTGTATCTATAAAGACCCACAGGAACAAAATACCGTTAGAAGGATTGTTTGGATTTTTATGAACCCAACATGCTGAATCCACATCATATTCCCAAGTTCCATAAAGTGACTCAAATCCAGGTGGCTGTCTAAATCCTCTGAGCTTTTTCATGGTTAGACTCGCCTCTAATGTAGGAACATAACTGCTTACTCCAGGAAGAGGTGGTTCATATTGAGTAAAATCATATAGAACTTGATTGGCTTCACTCATCATAGCTTGGGCAAACGTTGTAGAAAGACCCGCAAGAAACTCTTCTGTCTCATCTTTTGAGACTTCCTTCTTCCCACAAGAAGTAACAACTAATAGGAGCCCAACTACTACCAAAAAAGCTCTCCAAAACTTCATAAAACACCTCCTTTTATTTTATAACCTTTCTTTTTGTTTTAACCCCGGTGAAACCGAGAAAGTGTAGTTACAAAAAACACATTTATAAGGAAGCTTCCCCTTTTTCACAAAAAATATTTCATTACACTCAGGGCATATAATTTTTTCTTGATAAGAAGAATTTTTTACATTTTCAACAAATTCCATAACACTTCGACACTCTGAACAAACTGGGCTTCTTTCTTTTTCTCCAGGAATCCATATAAAATTACCACACCCTTTACATTCAAATTCTTTCATTATAAAAATAATAAACAAAATCCATTAAAATGTCAAGGATAAAAAGAAAATATTTTGCTCACAGAGTTAGAATTTTAAAAAGGAAAAACTATTATTCTCAAATTATCTAAATTAAAAAATATCTCCTTTTTTCTAGTTAGCGATTAAAAACTCTTAAAAACAGAAATATTAATCGCCTAACAGATTTAATTATCGCAGGACAATAGAAAGAGATTAAGAAGCCTTATTTCCTTTTTACAGCACGATAGATAATTAACAAGAGAAGTGCTCCACCCAAAGCGAGCAAAAAACTTCTCAAATTAAATCCAGTCACCTTTCCAATACCAAGAAGTGAGCCAATAAAGCCTCCTACAAAAGCACCAGCAATTCCCAACAGGATGGTAATAATAATTCCCCCAGGATCCTTACCAGGCATAATTAACTTTGCGAGAGCACCGACTACCAATCCCATAATAATCCAAGACAAAATCCCCATTTTAAACCTCCTTTCTAAGTTTAATATTTTTCAATCAAAAATAAATTCAATTTTGATTTTTGTCAACCCAATTTTTTGCAAATAATCAGAAAAAGAGGTTAGTCTTTTCCTAAAATATAAAAATTATGTAATTTTAAAGAAGAGGAAATACGAAATAGAACAATCTTTTACCTCTTTCTCTCCAACAATGCTTACAAAGCCCGTTTCCTTACGGCTCTTGAGAAGTGAACTTTCGAAAGCCGAACAATGAGGTATGAAGATTTTCGGGAAATGATGGAATCGGCTCGACCCTCCATTCTGGAAAAAGTAAAAAATATGGAAAGAGGATAATTTGGTTTAAACCAAATTATCCTCTTTTTCTCTCGATTAAGAGTATAACTCTAAATGCCTTTGCCTATAAGATAACCAGCTTACCTTTCATAACCTTAAATGGAGAGTTAAACTCGTAGAAATAAATACCTTTTCTTTTAGGAACAAAAGGTATCTCGTGAACTCCTTCTGGGTATTCAAACGATTTTACCCCCCAGACAGTTCGACCTATTACATCACGGACAACCAACGAAATCCTTGCTTTTTCCGGTAGAGAAAATCTGAAAAGCAATTTGTCTTTCGCAGGAGAATTGACCGAGAGTGAGAATTTTCCGGGGGTTTCATTCTCTTCTACACCGGAGGGTTCCACAACAATAAAAGAGTAGTAATTTGAAGGAGCTTTTTTAGGGTCGGTTGCTTCGTCCGGTAAGTTATCTACCGCATATATATAATATTTAACTGTATCGTTATATTCCAAAACACCAGGAATCTCTTCGTAGTACCAGTTCTTCTCTCCCGGAGTCATATCCTTGAAAAACCAGCCTGGGTCTCCTCTTCTTTTGTAGCAAAGTTTCACCTTGTTAATTTGATTTAGTCCCGTAACTTTCGTATATATCGGGTAAGGTCCTTTATAAGTTGTCGAGTCTTTCCATATTGTTGTAGAGTCAATAAATGGACCAGAGGTATCAACAATAACAGTCCAGGTTTGATTGGATTTTCTTGGATTATCAAAATTATCATAAGCAATCACATACCAATCGTTAAACTCTTCGCTGAGATTGTAATCCGAAGTCCAGAAGGTATCTAGAGTTGTTGCTCTCAAGGTATCTCTAATATACACTTCATAATTCGCCAGACCACTTAAAGCAAATGATGATTCCCAGACAAATGTTGGTCTTGCAATTGCAAACTCAGTTGAATCTGGAGGAGAGATAAGGTTAAAAGGAATTGGTGGCGATGACTCCTTGCAGATGAAGTTGATATCGGGAGTTACAACGGCTACCTCTGGTGTTATATCCATCACTGTTGGTGTGGAGTTTGTTATATAAGGAGCATCCGAGCCGTTATTGGGGGATGGGGAACCCACGACAGGGGTTACGGTATCGCCTATGCATGTCATACCAAGAGAATCACATTTTACCAGAATCATATCAATAGAATCTGGACCGAAACCTACGGCATATCCGGCAATTGTAAGACCACTATCACCGGCTAAGGTAACGGAGTATCCATAATCTGAGTAAATTCCGCCGATAGTCCTCGACCATAGGTGATTTCCGGCGGTATCGAATTTACTTAAAAAGATGTCTTTCGAACCAGCACCATAGCTCTCGGTATATCCCGTAATAACAATTCTGCCATCAGGAGTCATTACCATATGGGATGCCTCTTCCTTATTGGTACCACCCCAGCTTCTTGTCCAGAGATATGTTCCCGAGGCATCGAACTTGGAAAGGAAGCAATCTGCTGCACCACCAGAACTAAATTCTTCCGTTATTCCTGCGATAAACAAATTACCGTCAGGGTCCTCCAGGATGGTATTGGCAGAATTAACATTAACACCTCCCCCGATGTCTATCTGTGTGGACCACACCCAGTTACCTGCACTATCGAGTTTGGTGAGAACCGGGCACATATGGTTAGAACCAAAACTCCAGGAACCACCGGCTACCACATAACCATTGTCCTGAGTCTGAACAATGGCATTACCACATTCATCCCAATACTCCCAGTGTATGCTTGTTGCCCATGAAAGGTTTGATAGGGAATCAAGTTTGACAACAAATATGTCTGAGCGACGATAGGCAAAGCTCCAAGTATAACCAGTCATTATAAGACCACCATCATCGGTTTGAATTATGTGCCGAGTATCGTCACCACTTGCTCCTCCGATTGTCTTAGCCCAGAGAAAATTTCCAGAAGCGTCAAACTTCGCCAGCAAAATATCATAATCACCTGCACCAAAACTATTGGTTACTCCCGCAATTACGAGACCACTATCTTTTGTTTCAACCAATGAGAGAGCGTCATAGTTTAGAGGACTTTCCTCTCCAGGTCCTCCAATTATCCGGGTCCAGAGATGTTTACCGATTTTGTTAAATCGCGAGAGGATTAAATCATACCCACCTGCTCCATAAGAATTTGTTCTACCAGCAATAGCATAACCATCATCAGAAGTTTTTATAATCTCCAGAGCTCCGTTCTCGTAGTACCATGGGCCGATACCGATTGTTTCAACGAATTTCAACTGTTCCGCCACTAGGGATAACCCAACAACAAGGATTACGAGAATAAATTTAAACATAATAATACCTCCTATTTATTAAATGGTTAAAATACAAAATATTATTATAATCATAAAAAATATGATTATAATAATATTTCAAATATTATAATGATTAAAACCTAGTTGTCAAGGAAATTTTTTGAAACGAGAAGCTCTAAGGAATCATTAAATTTCAATAGAGCACTCTTTAAACTTATCTAATCAATTGTTTTATAATCTTCAGGATTCGAAGCAAGATGGACTTTTATCCAAATCTCTTTTCCCGAAGATTTGCTTTCTCCAGGCGGCATTCCACCACCATGCATTCCACCTCCGGGTGGCATACCCCCTCCCATCTGTTCATTCATCATATCCCATCCACCTGGTGGTCCACCTTCCGGTCTTTGCCTCATACCTTCGGGTCTCCCTCCTTCCAGTTCAAGACAAAGACTTACAATATCTCCGGGATTAGCTCCAATAGCAAAACTTTCTACACTCTTTATCCTCAGGGGTATTTTAAATTCATAAACAAGAGCCCCATTAAAAATCCCGTATTCTATTGCAGGACCGTTTGAACCGTCTTTTAAAATAAAATCCGCATCACCTTTGTTATTTATTATGGCAAATGTTTCTCTTTCGATTGGGTCATTCTTTCCCGGGAATTCCATTCCCTTACCTCCAAATGTTTTCTTCGGCATAGTCGAATCTCTCTTTTGGGAAAATTCTGGCCCTCCTCTGAAAAAAAGTCCTATTCTTTTATTTTTTTCACCGGCACTATCTATCCAGAGTTTCATGCCCATCATTTTTATCTGACCTCCTAACCGCAAATTTCTTGAATAGAAAGCCGCATAGAGATAGTCGTTATCATTGCATAATTTGAAGTTAAAAATACCATTATCGTCGGCAGAAACCACAGGGATTTCTTCCCAGTCCCCGAGTGAGCCATCTATGTTTATATTACCTCTCAACCACACACTTTTGGTTTCCAACATGTTGCCCGAACATCCGAGGATTAAAATCAAAGATGTGAGAAGAAAGACCAACAGTTTCTTCGGTTTACTATTTTTAGACATAAATCCTACTTTCATTGTTGAAAATAAGACCTAACCATTAAATTTCTGGTTCCCGAGTCTGGGATTAGGATTTATTTCAAAGCTGAGTTATGGAAATTAAGACAAAAATCTCTCAACTTAGGTTAAATCTTATTAAAAAATATCATTTTCTTTGTTTCTCTAAAACCGGTATTTGTCTTTAATTGATAAAAATATATCCCACTCTCTACCTCTTGTCCAGATGTTTTTTTCCCATCCCATTCTACCGAGTATTTTCCTCTTTCTTTTACACCAGCTACAAGTGTAGCGATTTCACGACCTAAGAGATCATATATTTTTAGACTTACATAACTTTTTGTTGCTACACTATAATTTATAGTTGTCCTTGAATTAAATGGATTGGGATAATTTTGTCCAAGTAAGAATTTAGAAGAGCCCTTCTCTTTTTCTTTATCATCAATACCACTAGGAGTTGTTACTTGAACGATGTTAGAGGGAGCTGAGTTACCTGCTGAATTATGAGCTCTAACCCGATAAAAGTAATCACTTCCAGGAGAAATAGAAGAATCAACATAACTCGTTTCGTTAGAAGAAGTTTCTCCAATTTTTGTAAAGTTGGCCCCATCATAAGAACGTTCAACATAGAAAGCTGTTTCATTGTTGGAATTATCCTGCCAACTGAGTTCTACACTCGCCACGGATACCGAATTTATCTCTAAATTTGTTGGTGCAGAAGGTAAGGGAATTTCATTGCCCGGATTCAAAACCAGTTGATGGTTACCCTGCCCAGACACCGTCACTCTGCCTAAACCGCCTTCACTTACCGACATATGAATGGGTAAGGAACCATCTATAGACACATTCCATTCACGAGCCGGATTCAGTTGGGCTAAGAAGACATCTGTGCTTGTCTCAGAAGCCCACGAAATAGAATAACCAGTATTTAAAAATCTTGTGGATGAATCTGCATTAAACATAACAAGACAATCATTTCTACCAAAATTTTTAATTAGCACTCCCTCTGACTTGTTATCAGAGCTTTTGACCAACGAGCTCGTAACAGACACCCCATTATCTAACACCTGAACAACTGTTAAAAAAGTATTCCACACTTTTTCCGTTATTGGCATTATTCGAAATTGCCATTTAAGTAATGCTGTATCAATATATCCCCAATCATCACTTGTATATCGTAATTTTTCATTTATTATTGTATCTCTAGGTATTAAAGGAATTAGACTAACGACCTTTACATTTTGGCCACTACTTGTTGACCATGTATATGTATTCCCAAATGATTTTGTTGGAGGCACAGGAGAGTGAAAAACGAGCTGGCTTCTTGAAAAATTTTCGAACGCCTCAAGTATTCTTGTTTTATGGGTTGACCAGAAATTATTGAAATTTGGCATGGAACGAGGATCAAGCACATTAGCTCTGTCGTGTAAAACAACTGTTTCCGACTTTCCATCACCAGACGGCAGATATATCATACTCCTTGTCCATTCGGGGACAAAATTCGGTGTTGGATACCACTCGCCATAAGTCTCAGGCCTAAAATGTCCACTAGTTTCTCCAGATGCATAAAAATAATCTTCACCCGATTCATTCGCATACACAACCCTATTTTCCTCCATCGCTGGTAAGCCACCAATAATTATGGAATTTTCAAATTCACTATGGGAAATTACACTAGAGTAATATAAAGGGTGATGAAAAGCCCATTCACCTTTTCTGAAAATTTGCAGATCAGAGAAGAAATAGTTCGCGTGATCCATGCCTTCCATTTGTTTTGGACGCATATGAAAGCCAACAAAAGTGCTGTTTGCATTCCAACCATTATGAAAATAATTTAACCCTTGCGAAGGCGATTGATAGAACTTAGGAAGCGTTCGCCAGTCTGACTTACTTGCATATGGGTTGTAAGTCAACAAAGCGCGGGAATTGAGCCAATTCTTTATATTCGAGCTATACTTCGATGTAAGATCCTCCATAAGTTGAGTAAGGTATGGTCCAACCTGAAAATCGTTTTGGGTTAAACCTTGAACCATTGCAACACTTACAAGCCACGAATCTGGAGAAAACTTGCCATAATCCCAATAGCCACTTTCAGCCTCTCCCCAAACAAAGACATGCTCGAGATTGCCTGCCATACAATATATTTTTTGTAGACCAAGCTCCCTGATAAAATCCCGAACCTCTGGAAAATACTCCTGTCCTAAGCATGTTTTTATTGCATAATATCCCATCATAAGTAATCTTGTATCTCCATTAGAATATTGACTACCTGGAATAAACTCACCACCTTTTCCCATTTCACAGTACTTTGCAATGGTATTCCGCATTGTTTCAAAATTGCATCCTGTTGCTTGTATTCCTCCCACTACGGGATCAGAATAGATCGTATCTGCATGCGGATTTTCATCCTTTGTAGCATAGTAATAAAGAATAGTGCCAAAATATGTACCAATAAGCTGGTCCGTATCCAAATACCAGTAAGGCCATCTGTATTCTCTCCAAGACCACCGAGCTGCATTAGCCAATTTTTTAAGACAATTGAGAAAATCATTCTTATCCGCAGTATGATATGGGAGTGATAAATAAGGTTTCAACCAATCATACATAATTACAGAGTGTATGAACCACTCTCTTGTATTATCAAGACTCCAATTTATTGTAAACAAGGTTGCTCGCATCTTTTGGATTGCTGTTCTGGCATAATTAGTATCGCCGGTGATCTGGTACATCATTACATTAGCTTGGCCATAATCATTCCAGATTTGTCCAACATTTGCATCCGCAACATATTTTACCGCCTGATACCATATATGATTATCAGTTTTCATCCTATTCCATATCTCTTGTTGGTCTTGTGTCCACGCCAACATTGGGTTGCGACCTGTGGGAGAATCAGCCCCTTTGAGTTTTCCAATAAAAATTGTTACCAACAGGAAAACAATGTAATTTTTTCTCATCTAACTTCCGGCTAATTATAAAAATAAATTTAACTATGTCAAGCCATTGATTACAATTCAATTATTTTCTTCCTCAAAAAGAGAAATGTTAAAAATAAACAGATTTGTATTAAGGATTGTTATTTAATTTAAATACAAAGGAAATTTGCTTAAATGGATTTTGACTCTATTCCTTTATAAACTCAAAGCATTATAGCACCAAGAGACTCATAACTTAAAATAAGTGGATAATTTTTATTTTCCTGTGATAATTATAAGGATGGGCGTTAATCAAAAAGTCTGAGAAAGAAGCTTCGATCCTAAGGCAATGAGAAAAAAAATTTTAGAGATAAGCCAATAAAAAGTTCATCTTGACAAATTAGCTTCACCGAGTAAATTCTCTTAAAATGAGGGCAAAATTATCAATTCCTATAGGGATTTTATTCCTTATCTTAAATTGCATCCCAGAGGTGAGCCCCCCTGAGGATAGCAAAAAGTTATATGAAAAAGCAATGAAAGCTTATACAGATCAGAATTACAAAAAAGCAAAAGAGTTATTTGCAGAGGTAACTAAGACAAATCCTCCAAGAGAACTAATGGGAAATTCCTTCTTTTACCTTGGAGAAATTAATAAAGCGATTGGAAATAATGGAGAAGCTCTTGTAAACTATGTGGCTGCAAGTAAATATGGAATAAATACAACCGAGAGTGTAAAAGAATTGGCAATCTTGGTAGACGAAAATTCTTTAAAGAAATCTCTTCTTTATGCATCCCAAGAACTCAAGCCTTTTCTTTTATATACAATCGGCAGGAAGTTACAAAGTGAAGGGAGAACAGAAGAAAGTAAGAAATACTTTGAAGAAATTATAATAGAATTTCCAAAAAGCGAATATGCAAGAAAGGCCCAATATATTACTTATCCTAAGGGGAAAAAGAAAGTCGGAGTATTACTTCCTCTCTCAGGAAGTTATATAGAAGAAGGAACCTCTGTAAAAAATGGAATAGAAATAGGGGCAAAAGAAAGGTTTATTCCAATATATGTAGATACAAGAGAAGATCCTTTAAAAAGCTATAAAGAAGCAGTAAGATTAATAGAAAACGAAAAAGTGTCTGGAATTATTGGGCCTCTTCTTTCTAAAAATAGTTTTGCTATTGCCTGCGTTGCCGATTATAAAGGAATCCCTTTTATATCTCCAACTGCAACAAAGGAATTCATAGACTCTGTTGGTCCAAAAGTTTTTATAATTAATAAAACGATCCAACAACAGGCTATTGCTATGGCAGAATACGCTGTTAAGGAGTTAGGTCTTAGAACCTTTTCAATATTATATCCTCGCTCCGATTATGGAGAGACTTTTGAAAGTGTATTTTCTGATAAAATCTTAGAACTTGGGGGGAAAATAGTAAGTTCTATTTCATATGGAGAAGGAGAAAGAGATTTCCAAAGCGAATTAAACAGAATAAAATCCACAGAACCTGAAGCCATATATATTCCTGCAAGCACCCAAGATGTTCCTGCAATTGCCAGTCATATAAAATATTGTGGAATAAAATCCCAAATTCTTGGTACAGACAGTTGGAAATCCGAAAAGATCTTTAAACAACAAGTCGATCCAAGTGCTTTGGAAGGAATTATAATAACAGATAATCCTTTTAATCCGTCTGAATCATTCTTAGAAGAGTTTAAGTTTCTCTTTAGAAAAGAACCCGATAGATATGCCTGCCTTGGTTATGACGCCGCAATTTTAATGAGTGAATTATTAGAAAATCCAAACAAAAAATTAGATAATATTCCATTAACTGCAGGTTCTATCAATCTCTCTAAAGCATCAAAAGGAATTCGTTTTTATCTCATAACTAATGGGACTTTTAAACTTATAAAATAGGGAGGTCTTTGTGAAAAAGAAAAAAGAAGCTGATATTTACTGGAGCAAAATAAACTCAATTATTTTTTTAAGCGGGATTCTCTCAATAATTTTGGGATATATATTTCTTGCTCGAGGTTCTCTCACTTTATCTCCCATCTTATTAGTTCTTGGATATGCAATCTTAATACCAGTTTCTCTTATTTATAAGGGTTGGGAGAAAAAAGAAGAAGATAAGACCAATCCTTAATTAATCCTCTGAGAACACAATTGCTTGAAATTTCCAAAGTTCTGAAGTTTTCCACGCATCGGATGGAAGACCCGCTTTATAACAAGTATGTTCAAGAAACGTTTTCTTATCCCAACCCTGCTCAACAGGAACCTGAGGAAGAAGAAGACCACTTCTAAAACCTTTCCTTATCATAAGACCATCTCTTCCAACTTCTATCTCATCCACATTATTAACTTTCTGCATAGGGGTAAGAACAGATATTTCAATCTTAATATCTTTTAATTCGGAAACCTCCAATGGAGGAAATCTTGGATCCTCCGTAGCTGAGGCAATTGCCATATCTCTTACTACAAGGTATAAAGGCTCATCTGCAACTATTCTCCCAATGCATCCCCGTAGATTCCCTTTCTTTTTTAACGTTACAAAAGCCCCACAAGGTCTTTTTAAAACCTCACTTTTCACCGTAACTTCTAAGACTTTATTATTCTTTACATATTCATCAATCGTTTTACGAGCTATATCTAATAAAATTTTCTTATCCTCTAAGGTCAAATTAAATCCAAGACTTTCCAACTCTTTGCTTTCTTCTTCTCCTTTTTTCTCTTTCAAAAAAGCCCAACTGCCATAACCCACAACATAACCTTTTTTCTCCCCTGTTACATCTCCTGAAGTTGTCTTAGCCAAAAGTTTTACTTTTTTCATCCCCAATTTTTCCATTACCTGGAGCAAAACAGCAATAGAAGAACAACCACAAGCAGCACAAGTGCTCTCCTCTCTTTTCAATCTATCATACTCAAGCAGTCCTCTATAATCTAACCTCTCTATATAATTATTTACCCTTTCAGTAACCGCTTTTGCTTCCTCGTAGTCATAACCATGATAAAGATCTGAAGAAGCTATAATAATCCAGTCTTCCCTACCTTCTAATTCTTTGGCTAAAGCATTCACAAGTTCTTTAAGTTTTGAATTCTCTTCAGTATTAAAAACAATTGGAACTATTTTAAAGTCTCGATTAAGAATTTTTTGCAAAAAAGGTATTTGGACTTCAAGAGAATGTTCTTGAGAATGTGCCTCTGGTTCATTAATTATCAATTTACTCTGACTAACAATCCTTGAAGCAAAATCATTATCTATCTCCACCACCCCCAGAGGTGTTTCCCATTTACCTCCTCCATAAACTGAAAAGCCTTTAACATAGTAACGATGGGATGGTCCTAAAAGTATCACAAGTTTTTTATTTTTCCCTTTCAATGCTTTATAACCGAAAGCTGCTACAAGGCCACTATAATCATAACCTGCGTGAGGAGATACTAATCCAAAAATTTCTTCTTCCACTTTAACCTCAGCTTGATTTAAATATTGATCAATTGTTCCAGAAAGTAGGGAAGAATCTCTGGGATAGAAGCTTCCAGCGAAAACTGGTTTTCTCACCATTTCTGACCTCCCTTTACAGTTAAAAGAAAATAATAAAAAAAATGTAAAAAAAGCAAATTTCCGCATTTTTCTCCTTTCTAACGGAGAGGCAGGGATTCGAACCCTGGGAGGAGCTTTTGACCCCTCAACCGATTAGCAATCGGTTGCCTTCGGCCACTCGGCCACCTCTCCAACGGAGGGTGAGGGACTCGAACCCCCAAGGGTTTATAAAACCCGCCGGATTTCAAATCCGGTGCCTTACCAATTAGACTAACCCTCCTTCTATTCTCAATATTACCAGGGCTTTTCAAAAAGTCAAGAGCGAAAAACACTTTCATTTGTTATGAAATTCTATTATATCCCCTTCCTTCAAAATCTCTTCCGGACCTACTTGCCTAGGATTATTACTCCCCCTCCATAATTTTGCATATTTCATTTTTTCTGCAAAATCTCTATGAATTTCATAAGCAGCATCAAGAACTGTAGAATTTTCAGGAAGAACGATTGGCTCTGTAAAATCCGCTTCCTTCCTTGGAGGTTTAGTATAAATTCTTATGATATGAAGAGAATCATAAATCTTCTTCTTCAATGGTTGAGGATCCGAAGTTAAACTAAAGTGCCATATATCTAATCTCGCTCCATATAATTTTTCCAAATTCTCAATAATTTTTCTTTCACCTCCAGAAACCACAATAAAGCCATTTTTCTTCATCAATTCTTCTCCTTTATAAATATCTTTAGACTGAAGAAAGATGCTACCCTCTTCTAATCTATTCAGAAGAGAATTAAGCTCTCCCTCCGGGCTTCCACTCCTTCCATCTATCATCCCTATAATAATATCTGCACTTCTCCCAAGCGCAAAAAGCCAAGGAGGGTGAAAACTTTCACAAAGAGGAGGAGTATCTACAAGTTGTATTTGGATATTTTCGAACTCAATCATACCAACATTCGGTTTTTGCGTCGTAAAAGGATAAGCTGCTATTTCTGGTTTTGCGTTCGTAAGGTAAGAAAGGAGGGTTGATTTTCCAGAATTTGGAGGACCCATAAGAACTACCTGTGCAACTCCTAACTTTGGAACATTATATATATCAAGACGTTGAACCTGAGGTTTTTTCTTTGCTTCTTTTTTCAATTTTGCTATTTTGCTATTTAATTCTGCTCGTAAACCATCTGTCCCTTTATGCTTTGGCATCACAGCAAGCATTTCTTTCAAAATAGAAATTTTCTCCTCAGGCGTTGTTGCAAATTTGAGCCTTGCTTCTATTTTATGATAAATTTGAGGTAAATTAGCAGGCATCAGTACTCTCCACTCAAATATTTGGCCTAAGCCAAACAGCTATGTCTTTTCCAATTTTCAGAGAAATATTCTCTAATCTTAATTCATTATTCAAAATATTAACCTCTCTATCTTCAGAAAATTCACAAAGCCAAGGGTTATAGTACCTAAGAAGGTATAATGGATAATCCAAATCAGGTAGATCAATAACTACACTATTTTTATCTTTATTTCCCAAGTTTTTGAACCATAAAAATATCTCATTTCCAGACTTAAGGGCTATCACTCCCACTTCTTTATCTTTAACATCCACAAAAATCTCCTCAAAATCTCCTCCGCTTTCCAACATTAGAGAAACGAACATAGAGGCTCCTTTAAGGTGAAAAAAAAGATCCTTTTGATAAAACCATTCCCACCACCATGAAAGAGGTACAATAGGAGTGGGAGAAAAAATTCCTTCCCACAAGCCATCATGGAATGCACTCTCATAAAACTCAAAAGAGAAATCTCTTCCTGGACCTCTATCTCCAACAGCAAATTCTCCTACAATAACAGGCTTTTTAAATTTCTTGGTGTCTCTCAAGAGGATCTCTCTCATTTCCTCAGTAGAACCATAGATATGAAGTTGAATAACATCTATATTTTCAATCTCCCATAGTTCTATTATTTCTTTATCTCTTACACTTGTTGTAATCATATGTTTATAAGGATCAACTTCCTTTAAGTAGTTTGCCATTTCTCTATGCCAATTTACTACATCTTGAGGTGAAACATTCATCCTATCAATAATATTGTCAATCTCATTAAAAAATTCCCATAACGCAATACTTGTAGAATAACCCCATCTTGCTACAATATATCTTAGTTTATTTTTATATATTTTCCTTGCAATAGGATCTGTAAAAAAATCCACCTGATTCTCACAAGGTCCTCCATTAGCAACATTATAAGGGTTTTCTCTCCATTCTGTCTTAGAAACATAACGGTCAACAAATGAATTAAAAATACCATGATAATCAAAGCTTAGAATAAGATAAATCCCTCTTTCTTCTGCTAATCTAATAAGCTCATCCACTCTCTCTGCTGTTTCTTGGTAATACTTACCAAGGCCTAGCGCATTAATAACCTCCTTTTCCTTCCCATATTCAATCTCAACACTTCCAATTTGTGGGGAACCTTTAATCCCTTTCAAAAATTCTATCTTGAGATAATTTGCTTGAGAAGGAAGTTCATAAAAATAAACAACAAAAATTCTATACCAACCTGAAGAAGTTTCCCATACTTCACTAAATTCAACATTAATAGGTTTATATATAACATTATCCGAAGAATAATAACATCTTATCATATCTTTGGAGAGAATTTTATTATAAAATAATTTAATCTTAAATCTTTTTATATCTCTAAATTGATAAATTATCACTTCGTTTTGAGTAGAGTCAATCAGCACTCTATTTGTATCGTCTTCTGTAAATGGAGTTTTACTAAACTCTATCTTTAATCCATCAGAATGAGAAAATACTTTATTCCAATTTTCAAACTCATCTACAATAATATTCTCATAACTTTTTACAAATCTTGTCCATTCCAAAGGAAGATTCCAAGGACACATTAAGGTTCTAAATAAATTCGCCTCATTTTCTCTAAATGCATCAAGATAAGCCTCATAAGAATAATCTGAACCCTTTCCACCCTCCCATCCCACATTTATTCCAACACCTCGGAAAGGTTTCCCAGAGTCAAAAACAAAAGAATAAAGAGAATTTTTATTTACTCTTAAAAATCCATTTTTATCAGAGTCTTTTACAGAAAGATAAAATTCTTCGGATTTAAAAGTTTGTCCCTCCCTTACAACCTCTATATGATAAGAATGTGTTCCAACTTCCATTGGTGTAAATCTGGCTTCCCAGATAGAGTTCCCACTTGAACCAAATTTATAAAAGGAGGGTAAGGTTAATATATTGCCAGAAGGAGTCCTTATAATCGCATCCACTTTTATATCCTCAGGATCGTAGGGATTAACAAAAGAAGATTTTAAAAAAAATTCAATATAAAAAGTTTCAAATTTTGACAATGTATTGGTTTTTGACTTCACAACAATTAAAGATTTGTTTCTACTACAAGAAACAAATAACAAAGTTACTGAAAATAAAAGCATTAACTTTAACTTGCTCATTCACTTCTTAATTTTATTAATTTTCGATTATTTGTCAATTATTTGATTTGAGCCCAGAAACCTTTTAAAGTCCTGATATTAAGAGTTTCCGACTTTTGATTTTAAGACTCACCTAATTAGAATTGAATTTTTAGTAAAAAATGTTCCGGCTACACAAGCAGTAAGTAAACAAGCTATAGTAGCTCCAAGAAGAGCCTTAGGTCCAAGTTTTGCAAGAATTTTTCTTTTCTCCGGGATCAAAGTAGCAATTCCTCCAACGAAAATCGCCATAGAAGCAAGATGGGCGAATCCACAAAGTGCATAAGTTGCAATTACTATAGAACGGGGGTTCTTAATCAACCCGGAAGAGATAGCTATAGATAAATGTTGGTATGCAGGAACTTCTGTAAGGATTGCCCTTTCTCCAATAATCTTAGATATTATTAAAGCATCTGAAGGAGGAACGCCAAGTATCAATGTAAAAGGATAAAAAATATATCCAAGAAACCCCTTAATACTCCAATCAATATTAATGCCAAAAAGAGCATTTATCTTATTACCAAGTCCTCCAATAAATAAATCCACCAAAGAGACAAGACCTAAAACAGCTATTAGTAAAGCAACAATGCCTACAATTAATTTTACTCCACTATTTGCTCCATTTATTATTGCTTCAAAGAAGCTTGATTCTTTCTCATAATATACATCAACATATTCCCCAAGTGTCTTTGGAGATTCTTTTTCCGGGAAAATAATCTTTGAAGCTACAAGAGCGCTGGGTGCAGAGAGAATAGAAGCTGAAATAAGATGCGCAGCAATAGATGGAAATTGTTCTTTCAAGCTAAAGATATAAATAGCAAGAACATTCGAAGCCACTGTTGCCATCCCTGCCGTAAGAATTGTGCATAATTCTGATTGTGTCATTTCTTTTAGATGAGGTTTAATAGTTAAAACAGACTCAATCCCAACAAAAATGTTACTTGCAGTGCATAAAGATTCAGCTCCAGAAAGCCTCATCAATTTTGTAAAAACATAGGCAAAACCTTTTAAAATCCACTGCATAATGTTAAAGTAATAAAGAATAGAAATAAGAGCAGAGAAGAATATTATTGTTGGAAATGCCTGAAAAGCAAGAAAAAAACCTAAAGATTGTTCACCAGTTTCATTCATTTCTCCTGGAGGAAGAGCTAATCTTCCAAAAATAAATTCTGCTCCTTTAGTAGATGAACTTAAGATTTTAACCACTAAATTATTCAGAAGGAGAAATATTTTACTACCAGGAGGAAAAACAAAAATAAAAAAGGCAAAAATAAATTGAATACCTATACCCCAAAAAATAACCTTCCAATTCATATTCTTTTTATCTCTAGAAAAAAGCCAAGCAAAACCTAATAAAATGAAAATCCCTACAAAACTAATAAAATTATATTTATCCATTTTGATTCAAAAATGTTATTTTTATTCCTTACTCTCTTTTAAATTCCTCTTGAAGCGCAATATACTCTTCGTATTTTTTAAGTTTTTCAGGAGATTTTATTGTAATTGTTGATCCTAATTCAGCAATATTGTATTCTTTTAGTTCTTCCAAATACTCCTTTACTTTATCCAAAGAAACTCCAGTAACTTCTGCTATTTCTCGCCCCTCAGCATCTAACCCTGTATCCATATCTGGGGGTTCATTCCTACTCAATCTATCCTTAATAAATAAAAGCACCCTCATCTTCTCGTTTGGAACCGAGAAATACTTTAACATATTGTTTGTTTTTCTCAATCGGTTAGTTAAAGTTTCTATAATATATTTTATAAAAGGATTTTTATTAACCGAATTTAAAAAAGCTTCTCTATCTACTATAATAAGCTTTACATCTGTTTCAGCAATTGCAGAAGCAGAACGTGGACTCTTATCCAAGAGAGCCATTTCTCCAAAAAACTCCCCTTCGCCTATAATAGCAAGTGTTTTACTTTTTCCCTCTATCTCCTTCACAATCCTTATCTTCCCGGACCTAATAAGATACATCTCTTCTCCCGTATCCCCTTCTTTAAATAAAACCTCTCCCTTTTTCAATTCTCTTTCATATCCAATACTCTCATTAACCTTCTCCATAAGACCCTCCTTATTGTTTTCTCTCTATATATTCTCCCGTTCTTGTATCAACAACGATTTCCTCTCCTTCCTTAAGAAATAGGGGAACTTTAATCTTAAGTCCTGTCTCAAGAAGAGCTGGCTTTGAACCGCCCTGAACTGTATTACCCCTCACCCCTGGTTCTGTAGATACAATCTTAAGGGTAACAAAGTTTGGAATAATTACACCTAAAATTTCATTTTTTGCAATTCTAATTTTACAATTCAACTCTTCCTTCAAATAAAATTTATTCTCACCTATTATTTCTTCACTAATAGGAAATTGCTCATAGGTCTCAAGATCCATAAAAAAATACTCTTTTCCACTCTTATATAAGAACTGCACTTCTCTTTCCTCTGCCGGTATAATTTCAAAATAATCCCCATTTTTTAAACTTTTTGTAATTATAGTTCCATCTCTTAAATTTCTCATTTTTGTTCTCACAAAAGCATGACCTTTCCCAGGTTTAACATGGAGGAAATCCAAAACCTCATATATAGAATTCTCAAATTTAATTATTAATCCTTTAGTTATATCAGTTATAGTAGGCATTATAAAATAATTAATTCTCTTTTAGTTTCTGTCAAGTATATAGGTTTACTATCCTTAAGAGCAATTGTATCTTCTATTCTTACTCCCTGATATTGAGGCAAATAAATTCCAGGTTCTATTGTAAAGACCATTCCTTCTTTTAGGGAATAATTACCTTTTTTAGAAATATAAGGTGGTTCATGAACCTCAAGACCTACCCCATGTCCTAAAGAATGCAAGAAATATTCTCCAAAACCATTCTTAGAAAGGAAATCTCTCACAATCTTATCTAAATCTTTAGCTCTTATATTCTCTTTTATCGATTGAATTGCCAATTCCTGAGCTTTATATACTGTTTCATAAATCTCTTTATCTTTCTCTTTTGGTTCTCCAAGAAAAGTCGTTCTTGTCATATCCGCGTTATATCCCTCATATGCGGTTCCAAAGTCAATCGTTATAAAATCTCCTTTTTTTATCTTTTTATCAGTAGCCACCCCATGTGGAATTGAAGAACGGTATCCAGATGCTACTATTGTTTCAAATGAGATTTTTTCACCCCCATACTTTCTTACTCTATATTCAAGTTCAATCGCTATTTCTTTTTCGCTTAAACCTTCTTTTATATAATTAAGTGTTTCAACAAAAGCTTTATCTAATATATCTGAAGCCTTTTTTATTTTTTTTATCTCTTCTTTATCTTTTATCATCCTTAAATTTTCAACAAAAGAATCAAACCCCTTAAATTTTAACCAATTTAATTTTTCTCTCATTTCCCAATAAAGACTATAACTAATGTTTTTGGATTCAAAACCTACTCTCTTTTTTCTCCTCACAATTCGGTGTTTTGCTAATTCTTCTATATAACCCTTCCTAGTTAAACAAACTTCTACTTCACCTAAATTATTAACGACCTCCCCTTGAAAACGGTAATCAGTGATTAACAATACTTTTCTTGGAGTAATAAATAGTATTCCAGCATCTCCTCTGAATCCAGTCAAATAAAAAATATTTTCTTTTGAGGTTACAAGGAAACTATCAATATGTTCTTCTTCAAATTGGGCTTGTAGCTTTTCTATCCTTTCATTCACTTGATGTTCCGTTTAAACCTTCAATCCATTCACGAAAACTTTCGTCTATTTCTTCCTCGCCTCTTTTCTCTTCTTTCTCTAACTTTTCTTCTTCTAAATCTAACGGAGCTTCACTCTCCAACTCCTCAAAAAGGCTTTCTTCTCCTCTCTCTTCTTCCTCAGTTTCTAAATGTAAAATCCCCTCTGCCTTAGAACTCTTTATTCTTTCTATTCTTTCTTTAAACTCTTCATTTTTAGTGGCTTGATAAAGCTTCTCGTATATATTTATTGCCTTTTCTCTAAACCCATGTTTTTCATATATCTTAGCGAGTTCCCTAAGTCTTTTTTCTTTCTCTTCGCTTAGCTCCTCTTCAACTTTGCCAAGAGGTCCTTCTTCTATCTCCTTTAACTCTACTTCCTCAGGGGCTTCCTCTTCCAATTCAAAAAATTCTTCTTCAACCGCTTCAGTCTCTTTCTCTCTACTCTTACCGAAAATTTCTCCAATATCCATCTCCTCTTTCGGCTCTTCTTCTTTTTCTTCTTCTTCTTCTTCTTCTTCTTCTTCTTCCTCCTCCTCCTCTTCCTCTATCTCCTCTAACTCTTCCTCCTCGGAAGTTCTTTTTTCATCAACCTCTTCTTCCTCTTCCCATTCCTCCTCTTCTTCTAAAGATTCCTCTTCTACTTCTTCTTTAGGAATTCCTTCTTCCTCTTCTTCCGTTTCCTCTTCAGAAATTTCTTCTTCTAACTCACTTTTCCCCTCAAGTTCAAATTCTTCTTTTGATACACTTTCAAACTCTAAATCTTCAGAAATCTCCTCGAGCTCTTTTTCAATATCAGGAGAGCTTTCTTCAACCTCAGTTTCTTCTTTCTCTTCCCCAGAAATCTTTTCTTCTTCCAGTTCTTCTTCAAAGAAAGAAGAAAGAGTTCCCACACTATCTTCCTCTTTTTCTTCCTCTTCTATTTCCCTTAATAATCTTTTTGCATCTCTATCTAAAGGGTCAAGCTCAAGTTGCTTCTTAAGAGTTTCTCTTGCCTTTTCCTTTTCCCCAGTTTTTATATAAAGTTTACTTAATTCTTGTAGAGCAATTATACTTTGCTTGTCAAGGCTTATAGCTTTTTCAAGATTTTCTACTGCTTTTTCTACTTCCCCCTTTTTACTGTAACACCTACCTAAAACTAAAAATCCAGTAGCGTATTCAGGATGTTTTTTTACACCTTCCTCTGCAACTTTTATGGCTTCTTCAATATTCCCTTCTCTTCTTAATAAATCTGCATATTGAGCAAAAAGAAGTGAATTTGGATCTCGTTCTAATCTTTCTTTTATTCTTTTTAAATCATTATCCATTAATATAAATATAAAAAAAACCTCTATTTTGTCAATAGTTAAATTGTGTATTTCTCAAAAAATAAAAAATTACTTCTTAATAAAATTTTCTCCTTTATATTTTAACCAATATTTTACTTCTTTCGGTTTCTCTGGTAGAGGAATATTACTCTTCATCGCTTCTTTTAGTCTACTATGAGCATCCTCATCATACCACCAGTATTTTATAGGTGAAAGTTCCCAATAGGAAGAACCAGAAAAACGATCCAAAACAAATTCTGGAGTTCCAAATTTGTTCCAGTATAAAATTCTAACATTATCTGAATACCAAAACATAGCCATCATATATTGAGAAACCAGAATAGAATCAAGTTCTTTAAGAAGTTTCACCCTTTTATTTATATCAAATTCTCTTGAATATTCTTCACAAATCTCATCCACTCTTTTGTTTTTTAAACCCCATATGTTATTAGAATTCTTTTTATCAGCGTATTTAGAATGATATACAAACTCAGGATCTGGGAATAAAGAACCAGAAAAGCCAATACCTGTTATTTTAAAATCAAACTCATGCAGACTTCTCATATGTTTTGCCCAAGTAACTTTCTTTATATTAAGCTTTATACCAACTTTCTTAAGGTCCTCCTGAAATATGGTTTCTATTCTCGTATCACCATCATAATCATTTAATTCTAACTCAAAAACTTTTCCATCCTTCACAATATACCCTTCTTCATTTAAACTCTTCCCAGAATAACCAGCTTCCTCTAATAGTCTAATTGCTTCTTCAGGATTATATTTAACCTTAGGATTGTTCTTGTTTTCATAAATAGAATTTGGGTAAAAGGAGTTTAAATATTCATATTCATTAAAGAACAACTTTTCCATCATTTCTTCTCTATTTAAAAGATAACAAAAAGCTTTTCTAACCCTTATATCATTAAAAGGCTCTTCTCTCATATTAAAATGAAATCCTGAAATTCCAATTGGAGAGTTATCATAAACTTTCTGTTTTACAATATAGTTATTTTTTATAGCATTTATTTTCTGTGGAGTAAAATCAGAAACCCATTTTCTGGCAACTCTTACATAAATCACATCTATGTCACCTTTTTTAAATTTCTCATCCATAACGGTTTCTTCTGTATAAAAAATGAACTTAATTCTATCAAAGTTAAATAATCCTTTATTCCACTTAAGATTCCTACCCCACCAGGACTTATTCTTCCTTAAACTCACAAACTGATTCATCTCCGCCTTCTCAAAAGCATAAGGTCCTGAACCCATCATCATTTTATCATTAAACTCCTTCATATAATCCTCGATAGATATTGAGCTTAAAATCCGTTCAGGAAAAACAGGAAAATTTACACTAAAATTCAAAAATAGTCTCCATTCAAGAAACTTAGGCTTAACCATTAAAATCTCTTTAGAAAGAGCAACCGGCCTTTCAAACTTATTCCACAAATCATTTTGGAAGGGTTCTTTTATCCCTTCATTTGTTAAAAGATCCCAGGTTGCAACAAAATCAAATGCTGTTATTGGAGTTCCATCTTCCCATTTCGCCTCAGGGTTTATGTGATAAAAATAAGTTTTTTTATCATCCGTAATACACCACTTATCTGCAATAACAGGTTTATATTCCAAAGTTATAGGATCTAAATCAAGAAGAGTTTCATAAATTAACATTTGAAGTAAGGAATTAAAAACATAACTTGAATTTTCTCCTACTGGCCTTAATGTTGCAGGATACCCTGTCTCTCCTATAATTAAAGTCCCTCCCTCTTTTGCATTTTTATCTCCAAGAACTGTTGGATTTTCATTGGTTGTCCATTTTATAGATTCAATAATACTATCTACTTTCTCCTTAGAAAGATCCTTTGGTCCATATTTTCCCATCAAATCTTCCTCGCTTAAATTTTCCCTTTGAGTAACTGAAGAGGCTTTTTCTTTGCTACAGAAAAAGGACAAAAGACAAATTATAAGGAAAAGAGCACAAGACCTTTTCAAATTTCCCTCCTTATTCATAAACAAACGTGAGCCAATTGTGTCGATCTTCTTTCTCACCCCTCACGATCCCAAAAAATTCATCTTGAAGCTTTTTTGTAATTGGCCCCCTTTTTCCATCTCCCACCACTATATTATCCACCTTAGTAACAGGAGTTATCTCTGCTGCTGTCCCTGTAAGAAATATTTCATCTGCAATATATAAAGCTTCCCGGGGAATAAAATGTTTCTCAATCCGGATGCCAAGGTCTCTTGCAAGAATAAAAATGCTATGACGGGTCACCCCTGGCAAAATGGAAGAACTGGAGGGAGGAGTATAAATCACATTATTTCTTACAACAAATATATTCTCTCCAGAACCCTCAGAGACATACCCATAAGAATCCAAAGCAATCCCTTCATCAAAACCATTCATAGTGGCTTCCATCTTAATCAACTGAGAATTAAGATAATTTCCTCCAGCTTTTGCAAGAAAAGGCATTGTATTTGGAGCACAACGATTCCAAGAAGAAACCTGAACCGAAATTCCCTTCTCAAGGACTCCCTCTCCAAGATAGGTCCCCCACTCCCAAACAGCTATAACACAATGAATTGGGTTCTTTAAAGGATTAACTCCCATTGGTCCATAACCCCTAAATATAATTGGCCTTATATAACACTCTTTGAGCTTATTAACCCTAATGGTTTCAATTATCGCATCTCCAAATTCCTCCATTGTATAAGGAATTTCCATTCTATATATTTTCGCAGAATCATATAATCTTTTCAGATGCTCTTTGTGCCGGAAAATAGCAGGACCTTTTTTTGTATTATAACATCTGGTTCCCTCAAAAACACTCGAACCATAATGAACCACATGAGACAAAACATGGATCTTTGCTTCTTCCCAATCTACAAATTTACCATCAAACCAAATTTTTCCTTCACCAAAACTCATAAACTCCTCCTTAAAAACTTTTAATCTTAATTAAATCAATCTAATAAATAATCTCTAAAAATCAACCCATTTTTAAAAGGGGAATTCTTCTTTTCTGTTTTCCTTTTTGTTCTTTGATCTCTCAAAGCTCTTTACTTCTCTATGTACGAGGTTTGTCTCTATAACAATTGCTTTTGGAGTTGCCGGGCAAACAAACGCACATCCTCCACATCCAACACAAATTGAGGGCTCTGTAAAAGGTATTGATAATAAACCCTTATATGGAACCATTCTGATGGCTTCTGTAGGACATATCTCAGCACAGGCTCCGCAATTGGTTTTGTTTTTATACACAACACAAAAATCTTGAGTGAAATTAACCCTTCCTATTTGAATTTTCTTTTTCTCTTCCAATCTAAAAGGTAAAATTGCATTGGTTGGACATATATTTAAACACTCATTACACTCATAAGAACAATAACCACTTCTAAAATCCATAAAAGGAACGAAAGCTCCGAAAATCCCGTATTGAAATAAAGAAGGGCGAAGGACACCTGTTGGACATCTATTTACACATAGATAGCAGGAAGTGCATTTACTAAGAAATCTCTTTAGACTTATACTACCAGGAGGAGTAGGTGGTGAAGAATTAGAAAGTTTTTTGCCTTTTTCTCTCAAAAACAAATTAATTCCTAAAAAACAAATATAAGTCAAATAAAGAATAAATTTCCTTCTTTCTATATTTTTTTCTTTTCTCTTCTTTATAAATGAGACAAATCTAAATCTAATCGCAGAAAAAGGACATATAGAAAGGCAATTAAAACATCTTATACAAGAAAAATCATCAATTATTTTTTCTTTTGAATTTATACAGCTTCCCTTACAATTGAATTCACAAATTCCACAAGAAGTGCATCTTAATTTATCTATCTCTATTCTACATAAGGACCGAAAAGAAACCAAACTTAAGAAAGTCCCAAGAGGGCAGATAGAATTACAATAAAACCTTCCTTCTTTTAAAGAAAAATATATAACTCCACCTAAAATTAACCCAAGGATTGAGATAATAAAAAGATTAAAGTCAGGAAAATCCAATATTCGAAAAAAATAAAACCCTCTCTTTCTAAGAAAAAACTCTCCCAAATTATTAATCACAACAAAAATTGGTTTTATTAAATAATTTATCATTTTTCCAAAAATACTATAGGGATCTAGCCAACTAATTAAATAAGAACTACCAGAAAACAAACTTATAAGTAAGAAAAAAAGGATGGTAAAACGGAAAAAAAGCAAAGGCTTCTGATATTTAAATTTATTTTTTTTAATATATCTCCCAACCCTTATAAAAATATCCTGAAAGCCTCCTAAAGGACAAAAAAATGAGCAATATATTCTTCCGAAGAAGAAAGTCACAAAAATAAAAAAAATCACAAAAAAAATACTTAAGAAAAACTCTTTACTAAAAACAGAAAATAAAATAGGAACTATTTGAGTTTTAGAAGGTATCCCTCTTAAAGGAAAACAAAAAAAAGAAGAGGTTATAAAAACAAAAAAAGAAATTTCAAAAAAAATACGAAAAAACCTTAACTTATTTTTCACCATTCCATCAGAGGGTGATTCTCTTTATATTTAATTCTTCAAGATTAGTTTTACCAAGACCAAGTTTTTCTCCATAAATTATATATTTTATGTTTTCCGGATTCTCCCCTAATATTTTTGAAGAAGCAACATCCAAAGCTACAATATCTACTCCTAAAAGCTGGATCTCCTTCTTCAAAACATCCTCCATAGAACGAAATCTTGGGCCATTTTTTAACACATTATAAGCATCCACAACTGTGAGGTTCGGTTTTCTATATAAAGGAAACTCAGCAATACATCTATCAAGATCTGTTCTATGGTAATAAAATCTATCCCACACAACTCCCATTAAATTCTTAAAGGCAGAAGTCATCTTCGCGCTACTATGATGTTTTAATATAGGAACATTTATAAAAACATCGCTTTCTAAAATTAACTCATGAACTTTCACTTTCTTCAGAATATAAGCTTCTGGAATCACTACCTCCTGATAATAAGACTCTTTATTTGCATAAGCAATAGTGGCACCAGCTTCTTTTGCTACACTCTCGATTCCACTAATCTTATAGGTTGTAAAAGAGTCATCACAAGTATGGTCAAAAACATAAACTTTTCTTGCGCCTGCCCAAAAACAATGCTCAATAATTCTTTTAACCAATCCTGGATTTGTATTCGCCGCACTCTCAGGTTTTGCAATCCAGGCAATATTTGGCTTTACTACAACAATTTCTCCTTTTTTTACAAATCTCCTCATCCCTCCAAGAGCTTTTATTCCTTCATCAAACATTTTTTCAGGACTCCCACCTTTAACCGCAACAAGATCTGGGAAAACCTCTTCTTTTCTTTCTTCTGCGAATAAAGATTTTCCTTTAAAAGTAGAAGAAACCCCTGCAATTACTGCTATAGAAAATAACTTTTTTAAGAAATCTCTCCTATTCATTTGAATAAATAATAACAATAATTTTATAAAAAGTCAACAATTGGAACTTGACAATACTGATCTAAACAATTAATATTTTGAAAAATAAGGAGAAGAAAATGAATAAGATTAGATTGGGGCTTCCAAAAGGAAGTTTAAATAGTGTAGATAGAGGTAACACATATCAGTTATTCGTAGACGCAGGTTATGAAATAAGGGGGTATGAACCTGGAAAAGAATCAGACAAAAATCTAAAAATTTTAAATGATCCAGAAATTGAAGTTTATCTTGTAAGACCTCAAAGTGCTCCAGTTGAATTAAATAAAGGGCTCTTAGACATAGCAATTGTGGGAGAAGACTGGGTAAGAGAAGAAAGTCTTGCAAATTCTAAAAACAATGTTTTTAAAATAGGAGATCTCGAATATGGAAAAATAAGAATGGTTGCAGCTGTTCCAAAAGAGAAACCATATAACTCATTTAAAGAACTTTTCTATATGAGAAAAAATGAACCAATTTTGTGCTTTACCGAATACATAAACATCACAAGAGATTATATTTTAAAAAATGAAGCATATGCCTCAATTTATGGAGAAAAAAGCCCAATCGTCCAAATTAGAGGTCTTGTAGAAGGAGAAAATGAAATGGTTCAGATTATTAACTCTGATGGAGTAACAGAAGGTTACATCGCAAAAGGTGCAGATGTTATAGTAGACAATTCCCAAAGTGGAAAAACACTTAAAGAATATGGGCTGAAAGAAATAGAGGAAATTATGCAATCTTCTGCAGGACTTTATGGAGGGCCAACCTGTAAAGAATGGAAAAGGAAAAAAGCTGAGGATATATTCCAAAATTTGTATGGAGCAGTTGTGGCAAAAAAATATTTTGATGTGAAATTTAATGTTCCAAATAATAACATTGAGAAAGTTAGAAATTATCTAATTTCTAACAAATTATGCGCTGATGAACCAACAATAATAAAAGGAGAAAAATTTTCTCAAGTCAATATCTTAATTACCAAAGAAAGATTTCCTTTGGTCTTGAGTGATTTAAAAAAAACTTACAAAATATCTGCAATTGTCAGAAACGAAATAAAGCAATTTGTTAAATAAAAATGAAAGTTTCTCTAATAGACTCAGATCCAATAGAAAAATGCATAATAGCTGCAAGGACTTCTCACGGTTCAACCTCAGACAATATGGGGCCAAAAGATAAAAATCTAATTAAGAATTTAATAAAATGGGGACATACCTCTATTTTTGAACACTGTAATTATACTTTTAAGATAGAAGGAGTTTCACGGGCTCTTCTCCAAGAGCTTGTTCGACATAGAATGGCAAGTTATACTGTTCGTTCAACAAGATACACCTTAAAAGATCTTATAAAAGATGAAGAAATAGGAAAAGCAAAGAGCTTTAATGACTATAAAAAAATTGTTGAGAGATATTGTGTTGTTCCAGAATTACCAGAAAAAATTCTAAAAAGTTTTTATAAGACAACCGCTCAGAATTTAAAGTCCATTTTTTTATTTCTAAATAAGTACAAAATCCCTAATGACATTGCAAAGTATCTTCTACCCGAATCTTTCAAAACCGAGTTAGTTATGAGTATAAATGTGCGGAGTTTCAGAAATTTTCTCCAGTTAAGAACAAGTAAAAATGCTCTCTGGGAAATCAGAAAGCTTGCTTTTCTTATGTATGAATCAATCCCTCTAAATCACCGAATTTTATATGAAGATTTAGGCCTATAAAAACAAAACAAGGGCTCCCTTGCCCTTGTTTTGCTAGAGGTGTACGAGAAACAAAATAGTTTTTATTTATTTTTCTCTTTCAGAACAGCCTGAGCTGCAGCAAGTCTTGCAACAGGAACCCTAAATGGTGAGCAACTCACATAGTCAAGACCTATACGATGACAAAACTCAATTGATGCAGGATCTCCTCCATGTTCTCCACAGATACCAACCTCAAGTTTTGGATTTGTCTTTTTCCCTTTCTTTAGACCAATTTCAATTAACTGCCCAACACCCTCCTGGTCCAATGTTTGGAAAGGATCATTAGGAAGAATACCCTTTTCTATATATTCAGGAGTGTATTTACCAACATCATCTCTGGAAAATCCATAGGTTGTCTGAGTAAGGTCATTTGTCCCATAAGAGAAGAAATCAGCAACTTCTGCAATCTCATCTGCTGTCAAAGCTGCTCTTGGGAGTTCTATCATCGTCCCAACTTGATACTCCACACTCATACCTTTTTCTTCAAAAACTTGTTTAGCTACTTTATCAATGATTTCTCTTTGAGAAGCTACTTCTTCCTTCCTTGCCGCAAGAGGAATCATAATTTTAGGAAGAACTTTCACATTCTCTTTAGCCACATTTACAGCTGCTTCCAAAATTGCTCTTGCTTGCATTTCTGTAATTTCAGGCATTAAAATTCCAAGGCGGCAACCCCGAAGTCCTAACATCGGATTAGCTTCTTCAAGACTTTTTATCTTTTCTTCAACTTTCTTCACTGAAATACCCATATTTTGAGCAAGTTCCTCTATTGCCTTAGGATCCTCTGGCAAAAATTCGTGTAAAGGAGGATCAAGAAGCCTTATTATAACAGGATAACCATCCATAACCCTAAATAAGCCTTCAAAATCTTCTCTTTGCATTGGAAGAATTTTCTTTAAGGCTCTTTCTCTTTCTTCTGGAGTTTCAGATAAAATCATCTCTCTCATAGCAGGAATTCTATCTTCTCCAAAGAACATATGTTCTGTTCTTGCAAGTCCAATTCCTTCCGCTCCAAAATCTCTCGCTTTTTTAGCATCCGTAGGAGTATCAGCATTTGCCCTAACCCCAAGTCTTCTAATTTCATCAGCCCATTCCATTATTTTTTGAAAACTTCCAGAAATTTCAGGTTCTATTGTAGGAACTTCGCCTAACATCACAGCTCCTGTGCTACCATCAATTGTTATAAAATCTCCTTCTTTTACGACAATATCTTTAACTTTAAAACTTTTACTATTATAATCTATACTTATACTTTCTGCTCCAACAATACAAGGTTTACCCATTCCTCTCGCAACCACAGCTGCATGAGACGTCATTCCACCCCTGGAAGTTAATATCCCTTCAGCAGCGTGCATCCCAGCAATGTCTTCAGGAGACGTCACATGCCTCACAAGGAGCACTTTTTTTCCACTATTAGCCTTTTCCACGGCTTCTTCCGCAGTGAAAACAACCTCTCCTGAAGCCGCTCCAGGAGAAGCTGGAAGTCCCCTCGCAATAACCTCTACCTTTGCTTTTGGATCTATCATCGGATGGAGTAATTGATCAATCTGCTCAGGGCTAATCCTCATAATAGCTTCTTCCTTAGTAATGAGCCCTTCTTCTACCATATCCGCAGCAATCCTTACAGCTGCCATCGCTGTTCTTTTACCTGTTCTTGTCTGAAGAACCCAAAGTTTATTATTTTCTATTGTAAATTCAAGATCTTGCATCTCCTTTAGGTGAGTTTCAAGCTTCTTTCTAACATCCTCAAGCTGAGCATATATATCTGGCATTAGGTCTTCAAGAGCCTCTATAGGAGAACCAGACTCTATCTTCTGTTTATGAGTAATTGGCCCTGGAGTTCTAATACCTGCGACCACATCTTCTCCTTGAGCATTAAGCAAATATTCTCCATAAAAAGTATTTTCTCCTGTTGCGGGATTTCTTGTGAAAGCAACCCCAGTTCCACTCCCTTCTCCCTTATTACCAAAAACCATAGCCTGAACATTTACAGCCGTTCCCAAATTTTCCGGAATATTATGAATTCTTCTATATTCTCTTGCCCTTTTGTTATCCCAAGAGGCAAAAACAGCGTTAATTGCTCCTCTAAGTTGTTCCTTTGGGTCTTCCGGAAAATCTTTCCCTGTTTTTTCCTTAATAAGAGCCTTAAATTTCTCGGCAATTTCCTTCCAGTCTTCTCCTTTTAGCTCAGAATCAGACTTCACACCTTTTTCATCTTTCTTTTTCTGAATGATTTCTTCAAAATCATCATGATCAACTCCCATAACAACATCTCCATACATTTGAAGCAAGCGGCGGTAGCTATCATAAGCAAATCTTGGATCCACCTTTTCGGCAAGAGCTTTTGCTATTTTCTCATTCAATCCAAGATTCAAAACCGTATCCATCATCCCTGGCATTGAAATAGCCGCACCAGAGCGAACAGAAACAAGGAGAGGATTCTCCTCAGATCCAAACTTCTGTCCCATTACTTTTTCCAATTTCCTTAAATTCTCTTCTATCTGTTCTTCCAAACCTTCAGGATATTTCTTATGTTTTTCATAATAAATACAACATTCTGCTGTGATTGTAAAACCTGGGGGAACAGGAACTCCAATATTTGTCATTTCTGCAAGCCCCGCCCCTTTACTTCCCAAGATATTTTTCATTTTAATATTACCATCTGCTTTCCCATCACCAAAGAAGTACACCATTTTTTCCATCTCATTTTCCTCCTTTTTTGCTTTGGAAAAACAAATTAATTTACATTAAATTAAAAGACAATCTTATTTTTAACGCCCACAAAATATACACACTTTAAAGAAATGCAAGGGGTATTTTTTATGAATTATTTTTATTCAAAAACTGCACCCTCTCCAGCAGATTTAACCATCTTGGAATATCTCTCAAGGTATCCACGGGAAAGAGGTTTTTTCAAAGGCTTAAATTTTTTTCTCCTCTTCTCAAGTTCAGCATCTTCCACTAAAACATCAATCCTTCTGTTAGGAATATCAATCTTTATCTCATCCCCTTCCTTAAGAAGTCCAATTGGGCCTCCGAGAGCAGCTTCAGGAGAAATATGTCCAACAGCAGGACCTCTTGTCCCTCCTGAAAATCTTCCATCAGTTATAAGAGCAACTGACTTTTCAAGACCCATACCGGCAATTGCAGAAGTAGGATTTAACATTTCTCTCATTCCAGGTCCACCTCTTGGACCTTCGTATCTAATTACAACAACATCACCCTCTCTAATTTTCCTATTTAAAATAGCTTCGATTGCCTCTTCCTCAGAATTAAAAACTCTTGCTCTCCCAGTAAAACATCTCATAGACTCATCTACAGCGGATTGTTTTACAACAGCTCCTCCAGGAGCAAGATTACCCCTTAAAATTGCAATCCCACCTTCTTGACCATAAGCATTATCAATTGACCTAATTATATTACTATCATAAACCTCAGCATTCTCTGCTATTTCCTTTGTGGTAAGTCCACTAACAGTGATACAATCATTTATCTTCGATTTAAGGACTTTGAGAACGGCAGGAATCCCTCCAGCATAATTTAAGTCCTCCATATAATAATCTCCTGCTGGTTCAATCTTAACTATATTTGGTGTATCTTTACTTATCTCATCAAAAACTTCTAATGGCAAATCTATACCCACTTCGTATGCAATAGCAGGAATATGCAAAACTGTATTTGTAGAACCTCCTAAAGCCATATCTACTTTGATCCCATTCTCTATAGACTTTCTTGTTAAAATTTTATCAATAGTGACATTATTCTTAACTAAATCAACAATCCTTTCTCCAGAGCGATAAGCTATTCTCCTTTTCTCAGCAGAAACAGCTAAAGCTGTGGCACAACCAGGTAAAGAAAGACCCATAGCCTCGGTGAGACAAGCCATTGTATTTGCAGTATATAAGCCTTGACAGGATCCTGCTCCAGGACAAGCTTCTTTCTCAAGAGCAAACAGTTCCTCTTGAGTGATCTTACCTGCTTTATAAGCACCAACTGCTTCAAAAGTATTGCGAACAAGAGAAAGTTTCCTCATTTTATATCTTCCACTTAACATAGGACCACCTGTTACAACTATTGTTGGTAATTTAAGTCTTGCAGCACCCATTATCATACCTGGAGTAATTTTATCACAATTAGTAATAAGGACAATACCGTCAAGCTGATGAGCATTTATGAAAGTCTCAACAAAATCAGCTATTAACTCTCTTGAAGGTAAGCTGTAACTCATTCCACTATGCCCCATTGCAATTCCATCACAAATTCCAGGAACAGAACAATAAAAAGGAACTCCACCCCCTGCATAAATACCATTTATAACAGCTTCTTGAATATCCCTCAAATGGATATGCCCCGGAATTATATTAGTAAGAGAAGAAATGACTCCAATAAAAGGTTTATCTATATCCTTAGGATCAAATCCACATCCATAAAGAAGAGCTCTTGCAGGAGCTCTCTCAATACCTTTTTTTATTGCATCACTTCTCAACTTTCCCTCCAATCTCTTTTAATTTCAGGATAATTCTTTAAAATATACGGAATTAATCCGTTACATTTTATAAGTTCTAAAATCATATCCCCAAATGGTGGAAAAGAGTATTCTCTCCCTTGAGACTTATTGAGAATTTTTCCTTCTTCAAAAGAAATCTCTAATTCTTCTCCTTCTTGGATTTCCTGGGAAGCTTCAGGATGAATTATAAGAGGCAACCCTATATTAAAAGAATTCCTATAGAAAATTCTCGCAAATGTTTTAGCTATAATACACGAAATCCCGCTTTCCTTTATAGCAATAGGAGCATGTTCCCTTGAAGAACCACAACCAAAATTATCTCCTCCCACTATTATATCTCCCTTTGCGATCACCTTATTAAAGTTCTCCCCTTTAAGAGGCTCAAAAATGTGTGTCGCAAGCTCTTCTGGATTTGTGATATTAAGATAACGAGCTGGAATTATAACATCAGTATCTATATTATCTCCAAATTTCCAGACTTTGCCTTTTATTCTATTCATTATACAACCTCTTCAGGATGAACAATTCTTCCTGCAATTGCAGAAGCTGCTGCAACTGCGGGGTTGGAAAGATAAACTTCACTTTTATAATGACCCATCCTTCCCACAAAATTACGATTTGTGGTTGCGAGAGCTCTTTCACCTTCAGCAAGAACTCCAAAGTGACCTCCAAGACAAGGTCCACAAGTTGGGGGACCAATTACCGCTTCAGCTTCGGCAAAAATTTCAAGTAATCCATTCTTAAGAGCTTTAAGATAAATATCGGGTGTTGGAGGTGCTATTATCAACCTAACAGAGGGAGCAACTTTTTTACCTCTCAGAATCTTAGCAGCTATTTCAAGATCCTCATACCAACCATTTGTGCAAGAACCAATAAATACTTGATCAATTTCTATCTTCCCTATATTTAAAACACTTTCTGCATTAGAAGGAAGATGAGGTAAAGCAACTTGAGGTTCAAGTTCGGAAACATCAAAATTTTTTATCTCCGAATACTTAGCTTGAGGATCACTTTTATAGAACTTATATTCCCTTTTTGCTCTTCCTTTTACATATTCCTCAACCACTTCATCCGGAATAAATATTCCATTTTTCGCTCCTGCTTCTACTGCCATATTACTCATTGTGAGTCTCTGATATATGCTCAGAGATGAAACTACCTCACCCCCAAACTCCAAAGCTTTATATATTCCAGAAATATTTCCAAGCTCTTTTAGTGTCATAAGAATTAAATCCTTACCATAAACCCATTTTTTCAACTTTCCCGTATATTCAATTTTAATTGTCTCAGGAACTCTAAGCCAGATTTTCCCTGTCAAAAGCGCTCCTGCAAGATCAGTGCTACCAACACCAGTTGCAAAACATCCAAGAGCTCCATATGTGCAAGTATGGCTATCAGCTCCTATTACAAGATCTCCAGGGACAACAAGACCTAACTCAGGAAGTAGACAATGTTCAACTCCACATCTACCTGTTTCGAAGAAATATTTAACCCCCCACTTTCTCGAAAACTCCCTAAGTTTTTTCACATTTTCCGCAGATTTTATATCCTTATTAGGCGTAAAATGATCTGGAGTAAGAGCAATTTTATCATTTTTTATTTTTTTTGTTTCTATCTTCTCTATAATATCAATTGTTAATGGAGCAGTAATATCATTTGCCACCATAAAATCAACGGAAGCAAAAATGTGGTCTCCAGGATTAACTTCTTCCAAACCAGCATGTGCAGCAAGAATTTTCTCCGTTATTGTGTGCCCCATAAATTAAACTCCCTCTCCTTCTTTTTCTCTCATTTTCTTTTTTATCTCAAGACGGTTCAAAGCATTAACAAAAGCCTCAGCACTTGCAATAACAATATCAGTTTTCGCAGCTCTTCCTACAGAATCAATCCCTTTTTCTTCAATACGAACAGTAACTTCTCCTTGAGCATCTGAACCTCCAGTTATTGCACTAACACTAAATTGCTTAAGAGTAACCTTATCACGAACGATCTTACGAATAGCATTATAGACCGCATCAACAGGACCATCTCCAGAACCGGTTTCCTTAAAACACTTTCCTTCCACCTCAAGTTCCACAGTAGCAGAAGGAATAATATTTGTTCCCCCATAAAAACTAACCGAAATAAGTTTATATTTTTCCTTCTTTACAAAAAGCTCAGAAGCTGCAAGCATTTCAATATCTTCATCATATATTTCCTTCTTACTATCAGCAAGATCCTTAAATCTTTTAAAGAGTTCGTCTATTTTCTCATCGGAATATTGATACCCAAGCTCTTCTAATTTTTTCCTAAAAGCGTGTCTACCTGAGTGCTTTCCAAGAACTAAATTATTCGAAGGAAGTCCAATATCCTCAGGCTTTATTATCTCATATGTGCTTCTTTCTTTAAGGACTCCATCCTGGTGAATACCTGCCTCATGGGCAAAAGCATTTCGCCCAACAATAGCTTTGTTAGGCTGAACCTGAATGCCTGTAATTAAAGAAAGTGCTCTACTTGCAGGATAAATTTGCTTTGTGTTTATATCTGTTTTAACATCAAAAATATCTTTTCTTGTTTTAATTATCATTACAATCTCTTCCATAGAAGCATTTCCTGCTCTTTCTCCAATCCCATTAATTGTGCATTCAACTTGTCTTGCCCCTCTTCTCACAGCTGCAATAGAATTCGCTACAGCAAGCCCAAGATCATTATGGCAATGAACACTTATAACTGCCTCATTCTTTATCTCATCTTTAAGAAAAGAAATCAAATTGGCAAACTCATCTGGAGTTGTATATCCAACAGTATCAGGAATATTTATATATCTTGCCCCTGCCCTTATCACAGCCCTACAAATTTCTGCAAGAAATTTTGGCTCTGATCTTGTTGCATCTTCTGCAGAAAACTCAACATTATCTGTGTATTTCTTTGCATATTCAACACCTTTTACAGCTGCTTCAAGAACTTCCTCAGGCTCCATTTTTAACTTATACTTCATATGAATAGGAGATGTTGCTATAAACACATGAATACGGGGTCTTTTAGCGTATTTTAAAGCCTCCCAAGCGCGATCAATGTCTACTTCTTTTACCCTAGCCAGACTGGCTACTTCCGGACCCTTCAAAATTTTCGAAATTTCTGTAATCGCTTCAAAATCTCCTTCTGAAGCAATTGCAAAACCTGCTTCCACACAATCTACATTTAATTTTTGAAGGTGGAGAGCCATTTTTATTTTCTCATCTACATTCATACTAAACCCTGGGGCCTGCTCACCATCTCTAAGGGTTGTATCAAAAACATAAACTTTATCAGGCATTTTTCCTCCTTTTAGGTCCGAAAAGCGCCCTTTAAAAATATATTTGTTTGAAAGTATCATATTTTATATTTTTGTCAAGTGCAAAGGAATAGTTGTCCACCCAAAAATTCTACATCAAAAGTCAAAAAGGCTGGATTTTTATCCCATTCAATAATAAAGGTTATTTCCTAAAAGCTCTTTTACGAGATTCTCTATATCCCCAGTTTTGAAGAATTTTTCAATAAACTCATATTAATTATCTTTCTCAAATCCTTTGCAAAATTTGTACTTAGAAGTTTTTCGGGATCGCCAAAACATTCTTCATATTCTTTATCAAAATTTATTCTTCCCAAAAAGGGTATTTTAAGTAAATTCAATTTGTTTTCTTCATAACTTACTTTCGGAAGATTTATATTTTCAATTAATCCAATTACCTTTTTACTTAGCTTCTCACATACTAATAGAACTTTCCTCAAAGTTTCAAAACTCAACTTAGACTGATTCCCAACCATAACAAATTCTATATTTTTTATCACCCTAATAACATCTAACATTAAGTCTCCAATTCCAGGAGGCATATCAATAAAAAGATAATCAAGCTTCTCCCATCTTGTTATTGCCATAAGTTCAATTAAAACATTGGAGAAATCTTCCCCTCTAAGAGGTAAAGGGTTATCTCCTACAAAATAAACAATAGACATAAATTTAATTCCTTTTACAATGGGTGGAATAATTCCTTTCTCTTCCTTAGGGAAAACGTCTTCAAATCCAAGAATTATGTGAAGAGCTGGACTACTAAAATCCAGATCTAAAAGCCCAACTTCTTTTCCAAGATCTTTAAAAAGAAGAGCCATAAGAGAAGCAACCGAACTCTTCCCAACACCTCCCTTTCCTCCTGTAATACCAATTATTCTTTTTACTTCTTTAAGTCTCTCATCAATAATATTAAATCTTGGATCCATAAAAATAAATTTTTAAGGTAGACTTTCTCCTTTTATCCACTCAATCCAAACTCCTCTTCCTTTTAAAACCTCAAAATCAGAGCTCCCACAGGAAGGGCACTTACAATAAATTTTAATCAATTCTGGAATAAAATGAACTCTCTCTCTCTCACTCTCATTTAAGGGACTTCCCCTGAAATTCCATTTTTCTCCACAAATTCTACATTTAAAAGAAGCTTCCTCTTCCTCTATTATAAATTGCACTTTTAATTTTTTCATCTTTAAAAATTCTTCTAATGCGGAAATTAAAACTTCCTTCTCTATCTCTTGTAAACTTCCAAGCTTAACAAGAACCTTATTAACTTTTAAAAGCCTATTTTCTTCTTTGTATCTTAAAACAGTATTTACAATAGCTTCTGCTAAAGCCCATTCATGCAAAATAATCCTCCTTTTAACTTTTTTCCTTTAGCCACAAAAACCAATCGAAAAACAAAAGCAAGATTAAAAAAGAAATAAAAAACCAGTTGTGACGAAGATTTATTAAAATTTCCCTCTCTTTAAACATAAAATCTTCCATTTTTACCTCCCCTTTCCATTCTCCACCTCCACTAACTTTCCCTATCCCAGAGAGGAGAAAAGTATCTATCCCAATTTTATCCTTCTTTCTTTCCACAACTTCTATCTCATCTTCCATTACCCCACCATCATATTCAACTTTAAAATAGTGTTTTCCTCTTTTTAGACTCTTAACTATTACCGAATCGCCCCCTAACAATTTTTTCTTCCCATCCCAGAAAAAGGAATAGACACCTTCCAGAGGCTTATTAAAACGGAGAATGAAATCATCCCCTTCAAGTATTTTCTTAGAATAAGAAAAATTTGGTTCCTCCTCTATCAACTCCCGCACTAAATTATCCATTACCTTTCTAAAAAGATTTTCCTCTTGTAGACCTCCTAAAATAGCAAGCCTCCAAAGTTCAAGATAAGTAAACTGAATAACCATTCCTCTTTTAAAAAGCATCTTATAGCCCACAATCTCCCCTTCCACCTCAATCTCTTTCGAAGCCCTTTTTATTCCTCCGGGTTTTATGCAAAAACTTTCAGGAAGCTTCCCAGAAGACTTACTTAAATTTCCGGCAATCACAGGTAAAAAATTAAGTTCTACAGGAACCTCACTTACAATAATAACATTCCCTCCTTTCCCAAGATACCTTTCTATTTCCTCAATATATTTAGAAGGATCTTCCAAAATACAAATAATATCATATTTATCGTTATCTATCTTGAAATTTCTCCCTTCCTCTACTTTCCAAGTTTTATCTTCAAAATATCTCTTTATAAATTTATGGTTCCAATAAGGAACCTCTTCCACAATTAGAAGCTTTTTCTTATCCTTAACTTTAACCGTCCAACTAACCTTATCCACAGTGTCTTTTCCACTCAAAAGAAAAATCTCAATATTATTTTCCCCAACAAAAGGGAAAAAAGAAAAATCAAAGATTCCTTCTTTTCTTACCTCTTTTCTTTCAATCGTTCCGTTATAATTTATTTCTAATAAAGCTTTTGGTTCAACATTATAATAGTATAATGTAAGCTTAACAGAATCTCCAAAGGTACTAGAAGAAGGGCCATAAACCGAAATAAATCCAGAAACACCTTTATCAAACTCTGGAATTAAAAAATAAACAGGAATCCCAAGTCTTGCTGCCACTTCAACAGGATTTTCTCCTTTTGTATTAGAACCATCAGAGTAAAGAATGATGAACCTCGCCTCTTCATATTTTCTTTTTACATCAAGAAGAGCTTCTCCAATATCCGTCCCCTCTCTCCCCTCCCCAAAATAAACCTTTTTTAGTGGGTATTGAGAAACAATCTCAACATCTTTAGCACCTTTCATTGACTCACTTCTATCAAATAGCAATACCCCATAAATAGGAACTTTTTTCTTAAAAAGAAAAACGGGATGAAAAATTCCTATTAAAAGAAGAAACAAAATAAACCATTGAGTTAGCCTTATTTTCATTCTAAAACTTCACTTTCAGGAAAAACTTCCTTAAGCTTTTTAATTAGAATTGAATCACAACAAGCCACAAATCCATCCATCAAATATCTCTTCCACATATTAATAACTTTCTCTTCTTCCAAACTTTCAAGTTCAAGAATCCAATTTTTAAAAGTGTCCATTTCAACACCCATTGAGGCCATAAAAACTAAAAGTTTACTTCTACTTTCTTCTTTTGTTAAACTAACTACCCAACCTAACAAGTCTAAAGCAGCCCTTTTTATTTCTTTTTCTGAGGGATATAAAGTCAGAAAAGGAACTTTCTCTATAGATAGATAAATAAAAAAAGGAGAGGGAGCGGTCTCTGGAGAAAACCTAACTCTAAATTCTCTATTATTCATAACTTTAAGAAAAACCAGGAAAGAACAGAAATCTTCTGAATAAGGGGGAGGAGAAAAATTGGCAATAAAATTTTCTTTGCCTCTATATATGTGTTTTCCAAAAACTCTCTCCAAATTATAATATGAATTATGTAAAGAAATAATTGAATCCGGAATTAATCTTGCCAATTCTATAACTTCCTCCTCATTTATATCTCCAGTAATCCCTATTGATAGATTCACAATAGGAGAAGAACAATGAGGAAAATCCTTAAGGACAAGTCTAAGAAGATTTATAGGTTCTTCAATTTTCTCAACAAAAAAAATTTCCCCTTTACAAAGTAAAGAAATAAACTCAGAAAAGCTATAAATAGATTGAGGATTTTTGAGATAATAATAATTATATCCATCTCTCTCGAAAAGATCTATCTTATCTTGAATAATTTTAGCTATTGGGCTTAGCTCAAAACCCACAGAAATCTTTGGAACAGAACACTCTTCGTCTTTAAAAATTTGAACACCAGAAGGAAGAATTAACTCAGAAATTGATAAAATAAAATTTATTATTCCCATTCAATAGTAGCTGGAGGCTTTGAACTTACATCATAAACAACTCTATTAACTCCCGGAACCTCATTCATTATTCGCCTGGCAATATTACTAAGAGCTTCCTTCTTAAAAGGAAACCAATCGGCAGTCATTCCATCAGAGCTCTTTACAGCTCTAAGAGCTATTAGATTCTCATAGGTCCTTGTATCTCCCATTACTCCAACAGTCTTAACAGGAACAAAAATTGCAAAAGCTTGCCATATTGAGTTATAAAGATTTAGACTTTTCAAAGTATTTATAAATATATAATCAGCTTCTCTTAAAATTTCCAATCTCTCCTTAGTTACTTCACCTATAATTCTAACAGCAAGACCTGGTCCTGGAAAAGGATGCCTTTTGTAAAACTCTTTTGGGATCTTCAAAAGTTTGGCAATCTTCCTCACCTCGTCTTTAAAGAAATCTTTTAAGGGTTCTATCAAAATAAGATTGAGATTTTCTGGAAGACCTCCTACATTATGATGGGTTTTTATCGTATGAGAAGGTCCTACACTCGGCATACTCTCTATTCTATCTGGATATAAGGTCCCTTGAATAAGATACTTAGCTCCTATTTTTCTTGCCTCTTCTTCAAAAAGTTCTATGAATTTTTTTCCTATAATTCTTCTCTTTTCCTCAGGATTTACAATTCCTCTTAAAGCATCCAAAAAGGTCTTCTCTCCATCTATAACTCTTATTCCAAGGCTCAATCTTTCGGCCATCATTTTTATTTCCTCTTTTTCCCCTTTCCTTAGTAGACCAGTATCCACAAATATTGGAATAAATTTTTCTCCCAAAATTTTCCTTGCAAGGACAGCACAAACTGTAGAATCAACCCCACCACTATAAGCCAAAACAGCTTTACCATCTCCTTTATATCCGTTTACTATTGTATCTTTAGCAATTTTAAGAAAAGAAGAAGAAGTCCACTCACCCTCAACCTTACAAATTGAATAAAGAAAATTTCTTAAAATTTTTTTCCCTTCCTTAGTATGAGTAACCTCAGGATGAAACTGAAGCCCATAAATATTTCCCTTTTTTATTGCTGCAAATTCTGAGTTAAGTGTTTTCCCAATAACCTTAAATTCAGGAGGAATTTTAGTTAATTTATCTCCATGACTCATCCATACAATTGTTTTTTTTGACAATCCTTTAAAAATCGGATCTTCTCCGGGGAAAAATTCTGCTCCTCCATATTCTCTTAATTTAGAACTTAAAACTTCCCCACCAAAAACTTTACCCAAAATCTGTAATCCATAACAAATACCAAGAATTGGCAAACCTAACTCAAAAATCTCTCTATGAGGGAAAGGAGCTCCTTCTTCAAAAACACTCCAAGGTCCTCCAGAGAGGATTATTCCTTTAGCGTCAGCGAGATCTTCTGGGGGAGTGTCCGGAGGTAGAATCACAGCATAAGTCTTTAATTCCCTAACTCTCCTTGCAATTAAATGAGTATATTGAGAGCCAAAATCAAGAATTACAATTCTTTCTTTCACTTTAACCCCTTAAGTCGCCTTATGGCATAAGCTCTATCCTTAGAAGAAAATATATAAGAATTTGCAATTATTACATTCGCTCCTGCACTAAGCACCGAATCGATTGTCTCATCATTAATTCCCCCATCCACAGCTATATCAAGAGTAGGAGAACTTTGCCTAAGTTCCTTTATCTTCTTGAGAACTTCAGGAATAAATTTCTGACCTGAAAAACCAGGATAAACACTCATAACAAGGATAGAATCGACCTCCCTTAAATAAGGCTTTACAGTTTCAACTGAAGTATCTGGATTTAATACAATTCCACTTTTAACATTCATTTTTCTTAATTTGTTTATTATATTTAAAGGTTCACCTTCTGCCTCAAGATGAAAATAAATCCAAGAACACCCTGCTTTTACAAAATCTTCAAGATATTTTTCAGGATATTTTATCATTAAATGAGCATGAAGAGGGAGCTTTGATAATTTTCTAATCCCTTTTATTACAACTGGCCCAAAAGTAATGTTTGGAGCAAAAACCCCATCTATCACGTCAAGATGGACAGAATCTCCTCCAGAGTCTTCTATTATTCTTAAAATCTCTCCAAGTTTAGAAAAATCCTCAGCAAGAATAGAAACTGAAACATGAATTTCTCTATCCATTCTTAAAGATCTCCATTGTTACAGTTCCTCCTTCAATAAACTCAAAAGATCTAAAGTTTGACCAAAAATAGAATCCTTCTTTCCAAGCCAAAACTCTTTGAGAGAGATTCCTTTCAAAAAAACCTTATAATAAGGCAAAATAGAAGCAAAAAACAATAAGGAGAGAGAAATCTTACTTTCAATCTTATGACTCTCTTTTATCAATAATTTACATACAAACTTAGGAAAGTATCTCTTCTTAACTACCCTAATAACTAAATCCATATAGGAATATTAGATTTTATTTCCAATATGTCAAGTTGGAACTTTTTTGATTGACTTAATTTTTTATCCAAATAATAAAAATCTTGACAAATCTGGAATAATATTTATAATTATAAAAAGGGTATTAGGAAGAAAAAAGGAGGAAAAATGAAAAGATTTTTTGTATTAGTAAGTTGTTATTTAATTATCGGAATATATGGATATGGGGGGTCGCCATCTTTTCAAACTTATATAAACCCTGTAATCCCTGGAGACCATCCGGATTGCACTTTAACAAGAGTTGGAAACGATTTTTATACAACAGGCTCCTCTTTTAACGTAACACCAGTTATTTATCACTCTACAGACTTAGTTCATTGGGAAGCAATTGCTCAACCTGTAAGGGCCTCCTGGCCAGAGTATGGGGATCAACCTGGGGGTGGATGTTGGGGAGGTCATATGGTTTACTATAAAGGTAAATACTGGCATTTCTTCTCTCTTGGAGGGCATATGCGCTATGTGACAGCAGAGGACCCCAGAGGACCTTGGAGCGATCCAGTAACAATTAACGATCCTCCACAACTTCCCTACACATTAGGCTATGACAATTCAATATTCATTGACGATGATGGTAAATGGTATCTTCTTGTAAAAAATCTCCAACCGAATAATGCAATTGTAGAATTGGACTCTACGGGACAACCTACAGGTGTGGTTTATAATCTATCCTGGTTAAATCCAGCACCTAATTACCCATACAGTTGGGCAGAAGGACCTGTAATGTGGAAATATAAAGGTTATTACTATTATTCATTTGCGAGGGATTTAGGTGGAGGGCAATATGTAATGAGAAGCCCTATTCTTACTGATGATTCTTCCTCATGGGAAATGTTGGGTGATTTTTTCAATGAGAATGACCCTAAGAAAAACACTTCTCTTTTTACAAGACCAAATCACGCTTCCCCTGTTGTAATGCTTGATGATAGCACCCACTGGGTTCTCCATCCTCTTTATGCAAAAGATGATTGGAAAGGACAAGGGCGACAAGGACTTTTAAATCAAGTTCATTATGACGAAAATTTAAAACCCACCGCCGATTATCCCATAAATACTTATTTCACCGCACCAAATCTGCCAAGTAGTGGCATTCCATGGATGGTCCCACATTCTGATTTCTTTGATTCTCTAGAGTTAAATCCAGAATGGTCATTTTTAGGTTACACCCCAGAAGAAAAACATTCTCTTACTGAACGTCCTGGATGGTTGCGGTTATCTCCTAAGAGCAGTTCAAAACCAACCACAATTATAAAGAATGATGGAGAACATAATTATTCACTTATAACCCGCCTTGACTTTACTCCACAATCACAAAATGATGAGGCAGGACTCTGGATTATGAGAGGAGATGAAACAAAGTTTTTAAAATTATATAGCTCTGTAAATGATAATGGAGAAAAAGTAATTGTATTTAGTTTTGAAAATACAAAATACGAAGTCCCTAATTTAATAGGAGATACTTTATGGCTCAGAATTATTAGGAATAACCACAACATTAGTGGTTTTTACAGCGAAGATGGAATCAATTGGATAAAACTGGGGGGAAACATTAATATTTCTATAATTGATTCATATTCTGACTACACGACATTCACTGGAACAAGGCAGGGATTATATGTTAAAGGGGATACTCCTGCATTTTTTGATCTATATATTTATCGAGATGCATACACACCAATGATGGCTGCTTGCCCAGCAAACCAATTTGGAACTTATAGAAGACCCCAATTCTTAGATAGCATTCATAATAATGACTGGGCTTTATATGCAGGGGTTGAATTTGGAGGAAATTCTGATTATCCAAAAGCCCCGGATTCTCTTGGATTTTCAGCCTCATCCGCAACTTCTGGTGGAATTATTGAAGTTTGGCTTGATTCTCTTGACACTGGGAGAAAAATTGCAGAATGTGAGATTACCACTACAGGTGACTGGCAAACTTTTAAGGTATTTAAGACAAAAGTAGATCCTGTTTCTGGTAACCACGACGTTTATTTAAAATTCAAAGGAAGTGGCACGGATAGACTTTTCCAACTTAAAACTATCAAGTTTTTAATCGAAGGAGATACCTCTCTTTCCTATGTGGAAGAGGATTTCTCATCTAAAATTCCCAAAACCTACATCTTAGAGCAAAACTATCCTAATCCTTTCTCTCTTTATACGACTATTAATTTTGGAGTTCCTGAAAAATCTTTTATCTCCTTGAAAGTATATAATCTTCTTGGTGAAGAAGTCGCAGTCCTTAGAGAAGAGGAGTTATCTCCAGGAATTTATTCTGCAAAATTTGATGCATCGCAATTACCCAACGGTGTATATTTCTACATAATTAAAGCAAAAGACAAAAAATTCTCTGAGACGAAAAAAATGATTTTAATTAGATAAAAAAGAAAACTGCTATTCTACATATTTCCACATTTTGTATTCAACAAAAGGATTTATCCCTTTTCTACTAAATAAGTCACTCAACGTAACAAACTCATAGCCAAGGTCCTTAAGAGCAGGGATAAGAATATCCAACGCTTCGGGTGTTGGATGAGGATCAGGTTGAAAATCGTGAAGCAGAATTATAGCACCGTCTCTTATATATTTGAGAATGCTATCCGCTCGCTCTGAAGCTGTGGTATTACATGCTGCCCAATCATATCCAAGAATACCCTCAGCAAAAGGAAGATCTATTGCCTCAAACATTGTGTTATTTACAGCAAGGTTTGGAGGACGAAAGAACTTAGGAAGAACTTTAGCATACTTATATACAGAATCATTGGTTTTTTGGACTGACTCTTTAATCTGTTTTGGCTTCCAGGAGGTCATAGTTGCATGTTCAAAAGAATGGTTTGCTATCTCACACCCCCTCAAAACAGCGCGTTCTAAGACAGACTTCGTATTTTTATTTACCTTATTTCCTATAACAAAAAAAGTAGCCACAACATTATGTTTTTCCAACTTATCTAAGACTAAAGCAGTCTTAACCAAATCAGGTCCATCGTCAAAGGTAAGAGCACAAAGCTTCTTAGGTGCAGGTTGTGTAGTGTCTGGCTGTGTAGTATCTGGCTCTGGTTGAGTAGGCACCTCATTAGAAGAACCACAGGTCAACAGAAAAAAGCAAAAAAACAAAAAGATTATAAAAAATTTTTTCATAAAACCTCCTATTTTTCTATGGAATTTAAAAAAAATAAAAAATTTGTCAATGCCTTACAACTTTGGGAAACCCAATTTAAATTTGATCATAAAGCTTGACTTTTTTCTGAGCCCTAATAAATTTAAAATGATTATGAAGTTAAAAGAATTAATCTATAATCCAAATTCCTTTTTTATTTTTTTCTTTCTTTTAATATTTTTTTACTTTCTCATTGTCTTTAAACCATCTCTATTCTATCATCTTTATCAACCTATTTTTCTCTTTCAGAACACATTCTTGAGAGAATTTATTATGTATCCTGGAGGATTATCAGATTGGATTGCTCAATTCTTCTCCCAATTCTTATATTTTAATCTGGTTGGGTCAATAATAATTTCTATCCTTTCTTTATCTATTTTCATTATTATCTATAACCTTATTAAAAAATTTGGAGATTTCAAATATTCCTTAATTCTCTCTTTCTTTCCTATTATATTTTACCTTATCGGACAAAACCGTTACAATTTCCCTTTTGTAATAAGTTTTAAATTCTTTATTGCTCTTCTCTTTTACTCCCTTTACATAAAAATTCCAAATAGATACAGAATATTTATGATTCTTCCTTCTTTTTTAATTTATTATTTCTTAGGAGGATGGGTATTTTTATTTTTTGTGGCTCTATCTATTTTACACGAAATACTTTTCTCAAAAGAAAGAAGAAAATATATTAACATTATTTTCAATCTTATAGGATGTCTCTTATACCCTTACATTGCTGCAAAATTTCTCTTTATAATTACTCTTAAAGAAGCTTATTTTTACATTGCTCCTTATGAATTCTATCGTGAACCTTTTCTATTTAAACCAGGTTTATATTTTTATCTGTTTTTCCTTTCTTTACCAATTTTGAAAATTGGTCTTTTTGTTTATTTGAAATATATAAAAAGCAAAAAGAGAAAGCAAAATAAATTATTGGCAAAAATACCTCATAGTTTATTAGCACAATCGATCTTTATAATATTTTTTGGATTTCTTATCCTTTATTTCTCTTTTGAAGAAGAAGAAAAAAAGAAAATTCAAATTGATTACCTCGCAGATAAAGGTAAGTGGAAAGAACTCTTAAATATCTCCAAGAGTATAAAAAGTTACGATAGGCTTGTAAATTTCAATGTAAATAGAGCATTATATCATAAAGGAGAATTACTTGATTCACTATTTGATTATCCTCAACTTTTAGGAAGTGATGGCTTATTTATTGACAGAATAATTGCAAGTCAAGTTGCAATCCCTGCAAGCGACCTATATTTTGATTTAGGACATATAAATGCATCTCAAGTTATGGCTTATGAGGCTCAGACAAAATTTAAATATAATCCAAGGGTTTTAAAAAGATTGGCTTTAACTAATATTATAAATGAAAATTACGTGGCCGCAAAGAAATTTTTAGATCTTCTTTATAAAAGTATATTACATAGAAAATGGGCCAAATATTACAAAAACTATATTTTTGACAAATCCTTAATAGAAAAAGACAGCTTGATTAAATTGAAAAGAATGCAAAGGCCTGACTTTGATTTCTTCATTACTAATAAAACTCCAAATCTTGATCTAATAAAATTATTAAAGCAAGACGAAAAAAACAAAATGGCTTTTGAATACTTAATTGCATATTATTTACTGGAAGGAAGGTTAGGAGACCTATTGGAATATTTTGATAAATTTAAAAATTTAGGTTATAAGAAACTCCCTCGTCATATAGAAGAAGCTATTTTAGTAATTATGATTGGTGCGCCATCAAAAATCAATATGAAAGAATGGAGAATCAGTCCAGAGACAATTGAAAAATTTAAACTTTTCAATATAGCTAAAATTAAATCAAAAAGAGACAAAAAGGCAAAAGAATATCTTGAGAAAGAATTTCACAACACTTATTGGTATTACCTACTTTATCTTAACCCCAAAAGAACAAAACTTGAATTAAGGAGTAAAATAGCCGATGAGGATATTTTGTAAATTAATAATAGCACTCCTAATAACCCTTGTCTTTAGTTGTACCAAGTCTATTTCAAATTACATAGAGAATAACCGTCCCCCCCATATTAGCCCTGATTACACTGAAATAATTATTCCTCCAAATATCGCCCCTTTAAATTTCAAGATTGAAGAAGAAGGTTTAGAATTCTTTATAGATATTTATGGAGAGAATAAAAAGCATATCTGGATAAAAACCCATAAAAATATTGTAAAGATTCCGATAAAAAAATGGAAAAAACTTTTGTCTGAGAATCGGGGAAAAGAGCTATATATAGATATATACTTGAAAAGTAAAAATAATAAATGGAGCAAGTTTCAAACAATTCAGAACAAAATTGCAAAAGAAGAAATTGATAGTTATGTAGTCTATAGATTAATAAATCCTGGCTATGTTTTGTGGTGGGAAATGGGCATTTATGAGCGCAATCTTGAAAATTTTAAGGAAACTCCAATTTTCACAAATAGAGCTATAAAACATAATTGTATAAATTGTCATTCTTTTTGTAATAATAACCCTGAGGAAATGATTTTCCATATAAGAGGCGATTTTCCTGGAACAATTTTAGTAAAAAATGGTAGCATAAATAAAATAAACACTAGCACAAAATACACAATGTCTCCTGGGGTTTATCCTTCCTGGCATCCAAATGGAAATCTCATTGCATTTTCGGTTAACAAAATATATCAATCATTCCATGCTCAAAAAGACAAAAGCATTTATGTTTGGGATAAGGCTTCTGATATAATTATTTACAATATAAAAACAAATACAATAACTACATCCCCAAAAGTTTCAACAAAAAGATTAGAGAATACACCGACCTGGAGCCCTTGTGGGAAATATTTATATTTCACTAGTGCCCCAGAATTTAAAAGAAAAGAAGAATTAAAATTGAAATATGATCTTATGCGAATTCCCTATGATTTCGAAAAAAATGAATGGGGGGAAGTGGAACCAGTTCTCACTTCAAAAGAAACAGGAAAAAGCATTTCTTTCCCAAGAATTTCCCCTAACGGGAAATTCTTACTATTCTGTATGAGTGATTATGGATATTTTTCAATACATTTTAAATCCAGTGATCTTTATATGTTGGATCTTAAAACAAAAAAGTATTGGAAACTCAATATAAATAGCGAACAAAGCGAAAGCTATCATAGTTGGTCAAGTAATAGTCATTGGTTTGTTTTTGCAAGTAAAAGAGAAGATGGTCTTTGCTCCAGATTATATTTCAGTTATGTTGATTCTCTTGGAAATGCCTATAAGCCATTTTTAATGCCACAAAAAGATCCAACATTTTACGACACTTACATTAAAAATTATAATGTCCCAGAATTGATTAAAGGACCTATAAAAATTAGTCATTGGAAGCTTTTGAAGGTTACCAAAAAAACACCCTTAGAAACAATGTTTGATTCAACAGTTAATATAGATGCTCTATCAGGTGCCACAAAAATAGTAAGATGAAAAATTTTTTCTTTCTTTTTTTCAGCATTTTCTTTATTAAATGTGCTCCAACAATCTCCTATTTTGACAGTTATTCATACAAAGAGACTATCTCTGCTAAGGTAGAAACCTTGGAGCTAATGGGTAAAGGAACTAAAGAATATCTTAAGTATGAAGATCAAATTGAGAAAGTTTTACTGAACTTAAAAAAACAATATGAATACGAGAAAAATAAGCCTAAAAATTACGAAACCTCTAAAATGTGGGAAATTATTTTAGAGATGTTCAATGGGTTTATTGAAATATGGAGAAAAAATGAAAGGCTGAATGATTTTTTTATTAATGAAGTTAAGATAAAAGTAGAAAAGATTTTTAATTTAATCATTGATTTAGAAAGCAAAAAAATTAAGAAAGAAGAAGTTCAATCTTTTATTGAAAATTATAAACAATAATCTTTATGATAAACTTTGAAGTAATATTTGAAGATTTAAAAAAGAAAGTTCTTGAATTAGCAAAAGATTTGTTAAAAGAAAACATAATTCAAGCAGAAAAAGAGTGCGAAGCATTTTTAGATTCCCTAAAAGAAGATGTAAAAATATGGACAAATGCTTTGGAAGAAGGTAAAATCAACCAAGAAGAATTTGAATATTTAATAAAAACACAGATTCAGACTTTTGAATGCATGAAATTACACCAACAAGGCGTTGCGAAGGTGAAAATAGAACTATTTAAAAATAGATTATTGGATTTACTCTTAAATACAATTATTGATAACTTATCTTTTTCAATCTCGTAACTCTTTCAAATTACACCAAGTTTTTTAAATCTTGACTTTTCATAAAAGAATTTTTATAATATTACTAAATGAAGAATCGTGAGATTGCAGATCTCCTATTTAAAATCGCTGATGCTCTGGATTTATCAAATGGAGATTTCTTTAAAATTCGCGCTTATAGAAGAGCAGCAAGAGCAATAAAAGATTTACCAGAAGACATTGAAAAAATATATAAAGAAGGAAAACTCACTGAAATTGAAGGTGTTGGTTCTGGAATTGCAAAAAAAATAGAAGAATATCTAAAAACAGGAAAAATGACAAAGCTTGAAGAAGTCTCAAAAGACATACCTGAATCCCTCTTTGAACTTCTTCAGATAAGAGATTTAGGTCCTAAAACGATTAACGCTCTTTATAAGGAATTAGGAGTCAAAAACTTAAAGGATCTTAAAAGAGTCATTGAAGATGGAAGTTTTGCAAAAGTAGAAGGTCTTGGCGATAAAAAAGCAGAAAAAATTTTGGAAAATATAAAATTATATGAAGAAAAGATTGGTGAGAATAAAAGATTTACTCTTGGAGAAGTTTTTTTCCTTGTTGAAGAAGTAGTAAAAAGACTAAAAGAATTAAAATCAGTTAAAAGAGTTTCTCCTGCAGGATCTTTTAGAAGAATGAAAGAAACTGTAGGAGACATTGACATTCTTGTAGAATCAGAAAATCCTGAAGAAGTTGCAAGGAATTTTGTTTCCTTTCCTATTATCAAAAAAGTCTTAGAAAAAGGGAAAACCAAAGTTTCAGTCTTATTAAAGGGTCTTGATATACAAATGGATCTCAGAATCGTTTCTCCTTCTTCTTACGGAGCAGCTCTTTTGTATTTCACAGGCTCAAAAGATCATAACGTTAAAATAAGAAGTTTGGCAATGAAATTGGGATTAAAAATTAACGAATATGGCGTTTTTAGAGGAGAGGAAATGGTAGCAGGGAAAACTGAAGAAGAGATATACGAACTATTAAAAATGGAATTTATTCCCCCTGAACTTAGAGAAGACAGAGGAGAGGTTGAATTAGCTCTCAATAATAGCTTACCATCCATAATAGACTACACTGAAATAAAAGGAGACCTACACATTCACAGTGATTACTCGGATGGGCAAAATAGTATTAAAGAACTCGCTCTATTCGCAAAAAATCTTGGTTATTCCTATATAGGCATCTCTGACCACTCAAAATCAGCTTCTTATGCAAAAGGAATAAAAGAAGATGAGCTAAAACGCCAAATAGATGAAATAGACCAATTAAACGAACAAACAAAAGATTTTAAAATATTAAAAGGTATAGAAAGTGACATTTTACCTGATGGTTCTCTTGATTTTGAAGACAAGCTATTAGAAAAACTTGATTTTGTAATAGGGGCTATTCATACAGGATTCAAAAAGAATGTAACTGAAAGAATGGAAAGAGCTTTGGAAAATCCCTATCTTACAATCTTAGCACATCCAACAGGTCGTTTAATCTCAAGTAGAACAGGATACAAAGTTGACTTAGATAGGGTAATGGAAAAAGCAAAAGAAAAAGGAAAGATCCTTGAAATAAATGCTTACTATGATAGATTAGACTTAGATGAAATAAATTCAAGAGAAGCTTATAAAAGAGGAATAAAATTTTGTATAAATACAGACGCTCACAATTTTGATATGTTTAGATGGATAAAATTAGGAATTGGAATAGCAAGAAGAGCTTGGATTCCTGCTGAGGCGGTTATAAATTCTTACCCTCTTAACGATATTTCAAAATTTCTTAAAAAGAATGGATAAGCTAATTATAGAAGGTGGATATAGATTAGAAGGAGAAGTAGAAATAAAAGGAGCAAAAAATTCTTCCCTTCCAATTCTTGCCGCAACACTACTCTGTGAAGACGAATTCTTAATAGAAAATGTCCCTATGGTAAGAGACATTTTCACCATAAAAAAACTTCTTGAGGTCCTTGGGGCTTCAGTAAAGATAGAAAAAAATACGGTAAAAATAGACACAAGAGGAGCTGTTGGTTATGAAGCTCCATATGAATTAGTAAGCCAGATGAGAGCAAGTTATTATGTTCTTGGACCTTTAATTGCCAGAATTGGGAGAGCTCTTGTTTCTCTTCCTGGAGGTTGTGCGATTGGAACAAGGCCTGTGGATCTACATATAAAAGGGCTTAGAGAATTAGGAGCAGAGATTTCAATCACTCAAGGATATATAGATGCCTATGCAAATGGATTAAAAGGAAAAAGAATTTTCTTAGAAGGACCAAATGGACCATCAGTTGGCGCAACAATAAACGTGATGACAGCAGCAACTCTTTCTTCAGGAAAAACAATTATTGAGGGAGCTGCAATGGAACCAGAGGTTGAAGATGTTGCTAACTTCCTAAATAAATGTGGGGCAAACATAAAAGGTCATGGGACAAGGAGAATAGAAATAAGAGGAGTAAAAAAACTTCACGGTTGCAAATATAAAGTCATTCCAGATAGGATTGAAGCCGGAACTTTTGCCGTGGGCGCAGCAATAACAAAGGGTGATGTGTTCCTAAAGGGTGCAATCCCAATCCATCTTCAATCTATCTTGAAGAAGCTACAAGAAATCGGAGCAAAAATAATTATAGAAAAAGATGGTATTGGAATAAAAATGGAAAAAGAAATCCAAAGTACAGATATAGAAACAGCTCCTTTCCCTGGTTTCCCAACAGATATGCAAGCACAATTTACAGCCCTTCTTTCCCTCTCGGACGGTATCTCGGTTATAAAAGAAACAATTTTTGAAGACAGATTTATGCACATTTCTGAATTGGTCAGAATGGGAGCAAATATAAAAAAGGAAGGTGACTGTGCTATTGTAAAAGGAGTCCCTTCTCTATATGGTGCAAAAGTTATGGCTTCGGATCTCAGAGCTTCTGCTGCTCTTGTTTTAGCAGGTTTATCAGCACAAGGAATTACAGAAATAAGCAGGGTTTACCATATTGATAGAGGTTACGAAAGCATTGAAGAAAGATTAAGGAGATTAGGTGCTCACATATGGAGACAAAAAGGATAGAAACCGACTTCTTAATAATAGGAAGCGGGATCTCAGCTTTAAATTTTGCTCTTAGAGTTTCCGAAAAGGGGAATGTTCTTATTCTTACAAAAAAAGAAAGAACGGAAGCCAACACAAATTACGCTCAAGGAGGAATAGCTGTTGTTTTAGATAGCAAAGATTCCTTCTCTTCGCATATTGAAGATACCTGCAAAGTTGGAGCAGGACTTTGCATAAAGGAAGCTGTTGAAGTTATGGTTAAAGAAGGCCCCTCGGTTTTAGAAGATTTGATTAATTGGGGTGTTGAATTTTCAAAAGACGAAAACCAAAAAATTGAGCTGTGGATGGAAGGAGGACATTCCCATAGAAGAATTGTCCACTCTGGGGACCTAACAGGAAGAGAAATAGAAAGAAAATTAATGTCGGTAATAAAAAGACATTCAAATATAAGAATTTTTGAACATCACATTGCTTTTGAACTCATTAAAGAAAATAATAGTGTTCAAGGCGCCTATGCCTTAGATGTATCTACAGGAGAAATCATCCAGGTTCTTGGAAAAGTAACCTTCCTTGCTACAGGAGGTGCAGGTCAAGTCTATCAATATACCTCTAATCCTTCAGTTGCAACTGGGGATGGGATAACTCTTGCATATAATGCTGGATGCAGAATTGTGAATATGGAATTTTTTCAATTTCACCCAACAACTTTATGGACGCCAACCCATGGGGAAAGACAATTCTTAATCTCAGAAGCTATTCGTGGAGAAGGAGGAATTCTTTTGGACCTTGAAGGGAATAGATTTATGAAAGAATTTGATCCAAGACTGGAACTTGCTCCAAGAGATGTAGTGGCTCGTGCTTGTGACTATGTCTTAAAAGAAAAGGGATATGAGTATGTTTTGCTTGACATTTCCCATAAAGACCCAGAATTTATAAAGAAGACTTTTCCCCACATTTATAAAGAATGCCTTAAATATTCAATTGACATTACAAAACAACCAATACCTGTTGTTCCGGCAGCTCATTATATGTGTGGAGGGATTTGGACGGACCTATATGGAAGAACAGACTTAAAAGGACTTCTTGCAGCTGGAGAAGTGGCCTTCACTGGAGTTCACGGAGCAAATAGGCTTGCAAGTAATTCTTTGCTTGAGGCTTTAGTTTTTTCAAAAAGAGCTGCTAGTATAGTAGAAGAATGGAAGAACGAAACTTTTCCTAAAAAAGAAAGGTCTAAAAATAAGAAAAAAGCCATAATGGAAGAAAGTGTTCTGGCTATTCACACAAAAAAAGAAATAAAACAAACAATGTGGGATTACGTAGGGATTGTAAGAAGAGACTATCTTTTAAATAGAGCCTTAAGAAGATTCGAATTGTACTTAGAAGAAATTGAAGATTTGTATAAAACAAGTAGCCTTTCAAAAGATTTAATAGAACTACGCTCTCTCGCTACAGTAGCTTACCTAATCACAAAATCAGCTATAACAAGAAAAGAATCCAGAGGCCTCCATTACAATAAAGATCATCCTGAAGAGAAAAGAGAATTTAAAAAACACACTTTTTTAAAAAAGGAGGATTTATGGACTACAAATTAATAACCCGACATTTTGAACCAACCAAGGAATTGGAAGAACACATAGCAAAAAAACTTAAAAAACTCGCAAGATTTTCAAAGTGGATAAATCATCTTGAAATAATAATAGATAGCGAGGGAAGTAGAAAGAAAACAGAAATAAATCTATCAATGAACCACAAAAAAATAAATGCAAAAGCCGAAGGAGAAGACGATTTTAAGACTGTTACAGAAGCTTTTGATAAAATCATAAGACAATTCAAAAAAGTGGAGGAGAAAATAATTAACCATCATGGGAAAAAATGAAATAACAATTAAAGAGTTAATCGAGGATGTAAAGAGTTATATTAATATAGAAATAATTGCTGGAGAAAAAGGGTTAAATAGAAAAGTCTCAGAAAAATACATTAGTAGACCGGGATACCTCTTAGCAGGTTATGAAGAACATTTCCCGGCTGATTCAATCCAAATTCTTGGAAATAGAGATATCGGCTATCTTTCTACTCTCAATAAAGAAGAACTCCAAAAGAAAATCGAAAGATTTCTTTCTTTTAATCCCCCAGGAATTGTAATAGCATGGGGTCATGAGGCCCCTTCTCCTTTAATAAAAGGGTGTTCAGAACTAAAAATCCCTCTTATGAGAACCGATGCTCCTTCTGCCAAAGTCTCTGAGATAATTCAATACTGTTTGGAAGAAAGGTTAGCAGACGTTGTTTATATTCACGGAGATCTAGTTGATGTATTTGGGATAGGGCTTCTTATTACCGGAGAAAGCGGAATGGGAAAAAGCGAGTTGGCTTTAGATTTAGTAAACAGAGGCCATCGTCTCGTTGCTGATGATATCGTCTGTATAAAAAGAAAAAGAGACGTTCTTTTTGGCGAAGAGAAAGAAAAAGAAAATATCCTACGACATAATATTGAAATACGAGGAGTAGGAATCCTAAATGTGGCAGCACTTTTTGGAGTAAAAGCAATAAGAATGAAAAAAAGAGTAGAAATGCAATTAGACTTAGTAAGGTGGGAAAAAAGTAAAGATTATACAAGAACAGGTCTTGAAATGGAAGAAACAGAAATATTAGGTGTGCCTATTCCAAAAATAACAATTCCTCTAATTCCTGGAAAAAATATCGCAACCATTGCAGAAGTAATCGCAATAGATTACTTGGGAAAAGGTGTTGGATTTTATTCTGGAGAAATATTTGAACATGAGTTAATAAAAAAACTCCAGAAAAGACAGAAAAAGTATATGCGATTAGAAGAAGATGAAGAATAGAATAGTATTTGGACCTATCCCTTCAAGAAGAGTGGGAAAGAGTTTAGGAATAAATAATATTCCTCCTAAAATATGCTCTTATTCTTGCATTTATTGCCAAATAGGAGAAACTTATCTTCTCTCTAAAGAAAGAAAAGAATTTTATAAAATAGAAGAAATTCAAACTCAAGTTCTTAAGAAAATTTCAGAATTAAGAAAAAGAAAAGAAGAAATTAATTTCTTAAGTTTCGTCTCAGATGGAGAACCTACTTTGGACATAAACTTAGGGAAAGAAATAGAGCTTCTCAAAGAAATAAAAATACCAATTGCAGTATTTACCAACTCCTCTCTTATAAATTTAAAAGATGTGCAAGAAGACTTGCTAAAAGCAAATTGGATTTCCATTAAAATTGACACAGTGGACGAGAAAATATGGAAAAAGATAAATCGCCCACATCCAGATTTAAATCTTAAAGAAATCCTTGAGGGAATTTTAGAGTTTAGCGATAAATATAAAGGAAGTCTTAACACCGAAACCATGTTAGTTGAAGGAATAAATACTAATAAAGAACAAATAGAAGAGACTGCTGATTTCATTTCTAAGATAAAGAGAGAGAAGGTTTATATTTCGGTTCCCACAAGACCCCCTGCTGTTAAAACGATAAAAATACCAAAAAAAGAGATAATTAAAACTGCCTATGATATTTTCCTAAAGAAAAATCTTAATCCTGAACTCCTAACAGGTTTTTCAGAACATGGATTTCCAAAGATAAGCAATGTTCAAGAAGAAATTCTTAATATTACATCAGTTCATCCTCTAAAAGAAGAAGACGTCCAAAAAATCCTCAAAAAAGCAAATAAGGATTGGAGTCTTGTAGAAAATTTAATTAAAGAGGGAGAAATAAGGATGGTGAAATTTAGAAAAAATAAATTTTTCTTGCGAAATTTAAAAAAGGAGATTAAAAATGGGTAGGATTGGAGATAACTACAAAAAACTCCGCGATTCTATTAAAGAAGATATAAAAATAGTTGTGGCTACAAAAGCAAGGAGTGTGAAAGAGATCTCAGAAGTTATTGAAGCAGGGGCAGAACATATAGGAGAAAATTACGTTTATCCAGAGGCTCTAAAAAAATATGAAGAATTAGGGGATCTTGCCCTTAAAGTAAAATGGCACCTAATTGGCCATCTTCAGACAAACAAAATAAATAAAGCTCTATCTATTTTCGACCTAATTCAGACAGTAGACTCTGTGGAAAAAGCAATTCAAATTGATAAAAGAGTTGAAGAAACAGGAAGAGTGATGGTTCCAATCCTTTTAGAGATAAATAGCGCAAAAGAAAAAACAAAAACAGGCTTTATGCCTGAATTCGAAGTCATAAAAGAAGCATTACTTCAAATGGAAAATTTAAGATATATAGAAATTAGAGGTCTTATGACAATGGGTCCTCTTGAAAAAGAGCCTTCAAAAATAAGACCTTATTTTGTCTCAACAAGAAAAATTTTCGAAAAACTAAAAGATGTCCAAACGATAAATTCTAAAATGGAAATCCTATCAATGGGAATGAGTAACTCCTATAAAATTGCAATTGAAGAAGGTGCAAATATGATAAGAATAGGAACTCTAATATTTGGAGAAAGGCAAAATAATTCAAGATAATTTTTAGGACTTGCTAATTAATCAATAAAAACTAATATATCTAAAAGAGGAAAATGTCAAAAAGAAAACCGGAAACCATTAATTTACATTCAGGACAAGAAAAAGTAGATAAAGAAGTAGGGGCAAGAGCTGTTCCTATTTACCAAACCTCTTCTTTTGTCTTTAAAGATACTCAACATGCAGCAAATTTATTTGAACTTAAAGAAGAAGGACATATATATTCTCGAATCTCAAATCCAACTGTGGAAGTCTTTGAAAAAAGAATGGCTGATATAGAAGGAGGAAAAGGAGCTTTAGCTGTGGCTTCTGGACAAGCGGCTGAAACTCTTACTTTTTTAGGACTCACAGAATTAGGCGAAGAGATTGTGGCGGGAAATAATCTTTATGGAGGAACTTATCAATTACTAAACCATACTCTCCCAAAATTAGGTAGAAAGACTACTTTTGTTGATTCGTCAAAACCAGAAGAATTTAAAAAAGCAATAACAAAGAAAACAAAATTATTATATGTTGAAACAATTGGCAATCCAAAACTTGATGTGCCAGATTTTGAAGAAATTGCAAAAATAGCCCATAAAGAAGGAATTCCTTTAGTGGTTGACAACACTGCTGGAATTGGAATTACTCGACCTATAGACTACGGAGCCGATATAATTGTTCATTCCGCCACAAAATGGATTGGTGGACATGGGACATCAATTGGAGGAGTGATTGTGGACTCTGGAAAATTCAACTGGGATAACGGAAGATTTCCCCAGTTTGTTGATCCAGATCCAAGTTATCACGGAATAAGTTTCTGGAAAGAATTTGGTAATATTGCATTTATCACAAAAATAAGGTATCACCTTTTAAGAGATTTAGGGCCTTGTTTAAGTCCATTTAATGCTTTTTTATTTCTACAAGGGCTTGAAACACTTCATCTAAGGATGGCCCGCCATTGTGAAAATGCACTTGCTGTTGCAGAATTTCTAAAGAATCATCCAGCTGTTAAGTGGGTTAATTATCCAGGACTTCCTGAGCATCCAAGTCACAAAACAGCAAAAAAATATTTAAATGGTAAATATGGAGGTCTGGTAGGATTCGGAATAAAAGGTGGAATAAAAGCAGGTAAAAAATTTATTGAGTCTCTAAAATTGTTTTCCCATCTTGCAAATATAGGAGATGCAAAAAGCCTTGTAATTCATCCTGCTTCCACAACTCACCAACAATTAACAAAAAAAGAACAATTGGCAACAGGAGTAACAGAAGATTACATTCGTCTATCAATAGGTTTAGAAAATATAGAAGACATAAAAGAAGACCTTGACAGAGCTCTTCGAAAGGCCACAAAATGAGAAAAAGTAAAAGTATTGGAATTGTTGAAACCAAGTATTATACTTTTGCCCACCCTCCTAAAAAGTTAAGACTAGAAAGTGGTGAAAGACTTGGACCAATTACAGTAGCTTATGAAACCTACGGAACCTTAAATAAGGAAAAATCAAACGCCATTCTTATAACCCACGCCTTTTCCGGAGATGCTCATGTTGCAGGATACCATAAAGGAGATAAGAAGCCTGGTTGGTGGGACTCAATGGTTGGTCCTGGAAAGGCTTTTGATACGGATAAGTTTTTTGTGATTTGCTCCAATGTCTTAGGAGGCTGCGCAGGAACTACTGGACCTTCTTCTATAAATCCTGAAACAGGAAAACCTTATGGGTTAGACTTCCCTATTATAAGCATCAATGATATGGTAAAAGTCCAAAAAGAACTAGTTAATTATCTTGGTATTCAAAAATTACTCTCGGTTGCAGGAGGATCAATGGGAGGAATGCAAGCTCTATCTTGGTTAACTAATTATCCTGAAAGAATTAAAAGCGCAATAATAATAGCCTCTGCAATCAGACACTCTCCACAGCAAATAGCTTTTAATGAAGTAGGTAGAGTCTCTATAATTTCTGATCCAGCTTGGAATAACGGAGATTATTATGGAAAGAAAAGACCTGTTTCTGGACTTGCTCTTGCTAGAATGGTAGGACATATAACATATATGAGTGATAAATCAATGATGGAAAAATTTGGCAGAAGAATTAGAAAAGAGAAAGGTAAGCACAAATTCAATACAGGTTTTGAAGTGGAAAATTACCTTCATTATAGAGGGAGTAATTTTGTAAAAAGGTTTGATGCTAATTCTTATCTTTATATAACAAAAGCAATAGATTGCTTTGATGCCTCAAGAGGAAGGAACTTAGCAGAATTTCTTTATGGGGTAAAAGCAAAAGTTTTGGTCCTCTCTTTTAAATCCGATTGGCTTTATCCTACTTATCAATCTAAGGAAATTGTGAAAGCATGTAAAGTTGCAGGGATAGATACAACTTTTTGTGAAATTCATTCCACTTATGGGCATGATGCATTTTTGCTTGAAGTAGAAGAAGAAACTAAATTAATCAAACATTTCTTAGAAAGAGTGGTTAAAGAAAGTTGATATGTTAAGGTATATTAGAGAACTTGAATTTCAAACAATATGTAGTTACATAAAAGAAGGTTCCTCTGTTCTTGATTTAGGTTGTGGAGAGTGTGAACTCCTTGAACGCTTAATAAAGAATAAAAATGTAAAAGGGCAAGGAATAGAAATAGATGAGAAGAAAATATACAAATGTGTAGAAAGAGGAGTTCCTGTTCTCCATGAAGATATTGAATATGGTTTACCAGATTACAAAAACAAATCTTTTGATTATATTGTGCTTCAACAGAGCTTATCAGAAGTTGTTAAACAGCCTGAGAAAGTAATAGAAGAAGCTCTTAGGGTTGGAAAAAAAGTAATAATTAGTTTTTCAAATTTTGCTCATTATAAAGCGAGATTCCAAATTTTCTTCAAAGGGAAAACTCCAGTTACTCCTTCTCTTCCTTATTCCTGGTACGATACTCCTAATCTTCATTTTCTAAGTATTTCGGACTTTATAGATTACTGTAAAGAAAGAAAAATCAAAATAGAAAAAGCAAATTTCTTGGGTTTCAAAAAAAGAGTCTATTTATTTCCAAATTTCTTTGCCCTTGTTGGCATCTTTATGATTTCAAAAGATTAAAGGTAGTTTAAGCCCTACTCCCTTGGACATTTTTTTAAATAACGAAGAATCTCTTTTAAACTTGCGAAAGCCACACAAACACTTGAATCTGCGGCTCCATAATACAACCTCAATTCGTCTTTATCTCCATTAATCACAGCCCCTGTAGGAAAAACAACCCCAGGAACATCTCCAATAAACTCATAAGATTCTTTTGGTCCAAAAACCCATTCTTCGCTTCTCCTTAAAACTTTCCAAGGTTCATCAAGATCAAGTAAAGCAAGACCAACCCTGTAAATAGCCCCAGCAGCAGTAGTACGAACCCCATGGTATATTATAAGCCAACCATCAGGAGTCTCTATTGGCTGAGGACCCAATCCAACTCTCACACTATCCCATAACCCTCCTCTTCTTTCTAAAAGGACTCTATGATCTCCCCAATGAATGAGATCAGGAGAGAAAGACATCCAAATGTGGGCTTCTCCCCTCACTATTGGCCGGTGAATCAAAACAAATCTATTATCAAACTTCCTTGGGAAGAGAGAAGCATCCTTATCCTCAGGCGGAAGAAGTGCTCCAAATTTCTCAAAAACCTGAAAATCTTTTGTTAATGCTAAAGAAACCTTTGGTCCCACAGAAGAAAAAGAAACATAAACTATTGCATACTTTTCCAAATCTTCAAGCCAAACAATTCTTGGATCCTCAAGGCCCCATTTTTCTTCAGGATGACCTTTATAATAATCCAGCGTTGGTTCATTATCGATATGCCAGTTTGTTACCCCATCTTTACTTTTTGCAAGTGTAAGATGGGAAAAACCTCTATGATCTTCCGCCCTTACCAAAAGATACGTCTCTCCATTAAAAATTGTAGCTCCAGGGTTAAAAACGGAATTAACAGAATAAGGCCATTCGTTCGCAGTCAATATTGGGTTACCTGCATATCTTTTAAACAAATCTGATGGCTTAATTTCTGAAATTGCCAAATTATACCTCCTTTTAAAAACTCCCTTTGATTGAAACAAAATAATATTTAAAAAATAAAAGTCAATACTTTCAATCTAAGATATGAATTTTTCAATTGGCTGGGGAGCAGGGATTCGAACCCCGATAACAGGATCCAGAGTCCTGGGTCTTGCCATTAGACGACTCCCCAAGATAAATAGCCCCAAGGGGATTTGAACCCCTGTCTTATGGCTGAGAACCATATATCCTAGACCAGACTAGACGATGGGGCCATCTATACAAAAAATATAAAATATTGAGATTTTGTCAAGCGTTTCCTTCCTACTAAGCAACCAATTTTCATAAAAACTCTTCATCCAACCGTTTATTGTCTTCTTCACTAAGTCTCCAACCAAGAGATCCTAAATTTTCCTTTAGATGCTCTATGTTTGTAGATTTTGGAATTGTGATTATATTCTTTTTCCCAATTAACCAATTTATTGCTATTTGAGCCCTTGTTTTATTATATTTTCTTTCCAACTCTTCTAACAATTGGAATCTTCCTTCTATTAATTTACCTTTGGCTAAAGGTCTCCACGCTGTTATAATGATATTATTTTCCTGACAATAAGGGATTATTTCCGACTCTATATTATCGTTATACATACCTTTAAGTCTAGTAAGAAGATTATACTCTATCTGGTTATTTACAATTTTATTTTCAGAATAACTTTGAGCTTCTTTCAATTGCTCTACCCCAAAATTACTCACACCGATAAATTTTATGATCTTCCGCTTAACTAAGAAATTCATTGCTCTCATTGTTTCTTTTATAGGAATCTTAGGATTTGGAACATGGATTAAATACAAGTCTATATAATCAGTTTTAAGCCTATTTAAACTTTTTTCTGCGGATTTAATTACATCATTGTAACGAAGATTTTCCGGAGAAACTTTTGTTGTGATAAAAAGAGATTCTCTTTTAAAATCTTTAATCGCAATTCCAATTAGTTCTTCTGAATGACCTCCTCCATACATTTCTGCTGTATCTATATGAGTATATCCAAGTTCTATCGCTTTCTTTATAACATCAATTTCCTCTTTATCCTTTGATGTATCTCTACTTAACCTACCTCCAATTTCCCAAGTTCCAAGACCAAGAACAGGAATCTTTACCTCTTGGGTTAAATTCTTATATTCCATTTTTAAAAGTCTTTTCTTCTACTTTTACCCAGTTAAATTAAAATCTTTTTACTTTTTAAAAAGTTTCTCTGTTTTTTTGTCCAGTAGTACCCATATTGAATAAATCCCAATTGCAGTTCCAATAGGAAATTTCACTAATTCAATAAATGATAAAATAAGAACAACAATCCTTGCCCATCCTTGAAATTTTAGAAGACCCACTCCTCCAATAATTCCCGGTAAAGAAAGAATTAAAAAAAACCATAAAATAGCCAATGCAATTATCTCAAGAATACGAACCGCTTCTTCATTTATAGTGGGTAACTTCGCCACCAAAGTGAGCACTCCGAATACAAGAATTGCAAGTAATATTAATAAAGCGCTAAAAACTATATGAATTATTCCAACAGCTTTTATATGACTTTCCATTTCTCCTCCTTTCTAATTTTAAACTAAATTTCTACTTTTTCCACCAAAAAGCAAGAGGCAAAAGTAAGAAAAACGCTAAATATAAATGTAGCCATTAAGGTTGCCAAACTTAAACTAAAAGTTTCAACATCTCCCATAATAGTAACTTTCATAAAAACCTCTGGAAGGCTCGAAAAAATCTTTCTTCCAAAATACAAATAACGAGAATATATTATCAATAACCCAACAAAACTCCCAGCGGTAATCCATCCCCTTCCTAAAGAAAAAACTCTACCTAAAAGATATGATACCATAGCAAAAGGCACAAAAAGAAAAATCCTAAAACCAGTTAAGAACCACAATTTAAAAAAAGTCAAAGAATCCACTTTTAAATTATAAGAATATCCTTTTAATATTAGATAAGGAACCAAAAAAACAAAAAGAATATAGAGGAATATTTCTATTCCAAGAACTCCCATTTTACTTAAAACTAAATTATATCCTTTCACAGGTAAAGAGAAAAGAGTAAAGCCTGTATTTGAGTCCCATTCGTCCTTCCATATAAGAAAAGCTCTTACCAGAGACATAAGAAAGAAACCAGGTAAAGTTAAAAAGATTGCCATTATAGCCATAAACCCTTCAGTAATTCTTGTTAAAGGGAAAAGAAGAAAATTAACTCCAAAAACAAAACAACAGAAACCAATAATCCAGTTCTTTTCTCCCAAAAGTTCTTTTTTAAATAATTTTTTCATTTAAAAATCTCTCTAAAAATCTCCTCTACTGATTTTCCATATTCTTCTCTTAGTTTATCAGTTTCATCATCAATTAAAATGTTACCTTCCTTCATAAATATGGTTCTTTCAAAAAGCGTCTCTACATCCCTCACTATATGAGTAGATAAAATAAACGTCTTGCCCTCCTTATAAGCTTTTAAAATTCCTTCCGCAATTGCCTCTCTTGAAGCAGGATCTACCCCTGAAAAAGGTTCATCAAAAAGAAAGAGTTTTGCATCTCTGGAAAGAATAAGGAGCATTCTCAGTTTTGCCTTTAATCCTTTTGATAAATGAACTACATACATACGAGAAGGAATTTTAAAAAAATCAAGAAGTTCTTCCTCCTTTTCTCTATTCCAATCAAGAAAGAAACTTGAATACCATTTAATTAAACTTCCCACCCTCATCCACTGATAAACGGAATCGTTCTCAGAATAAAAAGCAGCTTTCATTCTCAACCTTACACCAGGAAATTCTCCATCAACCTTAATCTCTCCATAACTTGGACGCAAAAAACCGAAAATAAGTTTAAGAAGCGTTGTCTTGCCACTACCATTTGGGCCAACCAAACCAACAAAAGAATTATCTTCCACTCTAAGATTAATTCCATTTATTGCATAAATAGAACCATATCTTTTCACAAGATTTTTAATCTCTATCATATAAATCCCTCACTATTTTTTTTATTTCCCTTTTTGATAACCCTATAGAAATAAGATCCCTTAAAAATTTATCTACAGCATCTTTAATCATTTTCTCTTTCAGTTTCTCTGTTACCCCTTCTTTTACCCACGTCCCCCTCCCAACCCAACTCTCAACAACTCCTTCTCTCTCCAATTCCCTATACGCACGCGCAACCGTGTTCGGATTCACTCTAATTTCCTCTGCAAAAGCCCTCACCGCGGGAAGCTCTCGAATAATCTCCTTCCTCACAATCCTTCCTTTAACTTCCTTAACTATCTGCTTCCAAATTGGCTTATCTTTCTCTATCTCCATTAATATTGTATTAAAAATATAATACAATATTAAAATATGTCAAGAGAAAAATTTTTTAAACCTCCCCCTTGACAAAATAAATATTTTTGTTTATAATAGTGGGGATAAGTGGGGAAAAGTGGGGAATTTTATTAAAGAGAGGAGAGGTTATGTATTTTATCGGTAACGAAATATATTCAATAGACCACAAGGGAAGGGTTTTTGTTCCCGTTAAATTCAGGGTGGCTTTAAAAAAAGAAGACAAAAATAGTTTTTATATAGTAAAAGGTTTTGAGACTTCTCTTCTACTTTTTCCTCTTTCAAAATGGAATGAATTTATAGAAAGTCTTTCTGAAAAAAAATATTCCCAAAAAAGCATTAGAGAAGCAATAAGAGCCTTCTCTTATGGTGCAGAACAGCTATCTATGGATTCTCAGGGAAGAGTAGTTCTCCCAAAAGAATTACGAGAATACGCCAAAATAGAAGAGGAAGTTTTCTTTTTAGGAGCGATTGACAAAATCGAATTATGGTCTCCAATTGTTTTTAAAGAACATTCCTCAAAAGAATTTAAGGATATAAATGATTTGTATTCAAAGCTTGGAATATAAAAATTTTATGAAAAGAGGAGAAAATCTCATCCATTTACCTATAATGGTGGATGAAGTTCTTAAAAATCTCTTATGGAATAAAAAAGGAGTTTATATTGATGCAACAGTTGGCTTGGGAGGTCATACTCTTGCAATATTAAAAAATTCTGAATCTAATGTAATTGGGATTGACCTTGACAAAAAACAAATTAAACTTGCTTCTGAAAGATTAAGAGCCTTTGGTAAAAGAGTTTTATTAGTTATAGGGAATTACGGATATATGGATCGATTTCTAAATATTAAAGTTGATGGTATCCTCTTTGATTTCGGTATTTCTTCTTACCAATTGGACGATCCTGAAAGAGGCTTTTCTTACAGAAAAGAAGGACCTCTTGACATGAGATACGGAAAAGGAGGAACAACCGCAAAAGATATAATTGAAAACTGGAGTGAGAAAAAAATAGCAGAAATACTCTATCTATATGGAGAAGAGAAATTTTCCAAAGTAATAGCTCAAAAAATAAAAAAAGAGATCCCCCAAAGCACCTCTGAACTTGCTCTTATTGTAAGAAAAAGTGTGCCGAGAGAAAGAGCCCACAAACATCTTTCTAAGGTTTTCCAAGCCTTAAGAATCGCAGTGAATGAGGAGTTTTTAAATATCGAAAAAGGGATTAACTCTGCAGCAAATCTCTTAAAAGAAAAAGGAAAACTCGTTGTAATAACTTATCATAGTAAAGAAGAAAAATTAGTGTGTAGTAAAACAAGAGAAAACAATTTGAAATTTATCACAAAGAAACCCATCTTACCCTCAAAAGCTGAATTTTTAAAAAATCCAAGATGTAGAAGTGCTCATCTTAGGGTGTTTGAAAAATGAAAATAATAAAGCTACTAATTTTAATTTTATTCCTTGTATCTCCTTTTATCTTTCATATCTTTAAAAAAAATTTGATTAATTCCCTAAATATAAAAATATCTAAATTAACAACAGAAGTCCAAAATCTGGAAAGAAGTGTAATGTTTCTTGAATCAATGTGGAGAGAAGAAACTCATCCAGAAGCAATAGAGAAAAAGGCGCAAAATATTTTAAATATGAAATATCCAGAAAAAGGAGAGGTTTTAAAAATTGAAGATTTTTAAAAAAACTATGCAAATAGAAAAATCAAAATTAAAAGCAAAAATCATAATTACTTTATTTTGCCTTTTATGGTTTCTTATTTTGGGAAGGCTATTTTACCTTCAACTAATAAAATCTAAAGAAATAAGCAAATATACAAAGGAAAAACAGCTGAGATTACTTTCGTTAGAAGCTCGTAGAGGCGACATATTAGATAGAAATGGAAGAATTCTCGCCACAGATTTAAAAATGTTTACTCTTTACGCAAAAAAAGGCTCAATTAAAAATCTAGAAGAAACTGCAACAAAACTCTCTTATCATAATTTAGGGAAAAAAGAAGAACTCCTCTCCCTTCTTAAAAGCAATTCTGAATTTATAAAAATAGCCCGGGGAATTCCAGACTCAACTATAGAAAAAATAAATATTCCCGGAATATACGCTGTTAAAGAATGGTTCAGATTCTATCCCTCAAAATCTTTAGGGAGAAGCTTTCTGGGAGCTCTTAATTGGGAAAGAAAAGGTATAGCAGGCGTTGAGTCTGAATATAATGAGTTTCTAAAAGGGAAGGATGGATGGGCTTACTTTTTAGAGGTTCCAAGGAGTTCAGGGATAAGTCTTCTAAAAAGATATGAATTTGGACATAAAGAGCCTGTAAAGGGTTACGACATTTATCTTACAATAGACCTTCCAATCCAATATATCATAAATGAAGAATTAGAAAAACTTAAAGAAAGAACTAATGCGGCTCAAGTAATGGGGATTTGTGTTTCCGTAAAAACAGGAGAAATTTTCGGAATGGTAAACATCCCCGAATTTAATCCAGAAAATGGATGGAAACTTAATTCCTGTATTTCTTGGGAATTTGAACCAGGTTCCATTTTCAAGTTAATCCCTGCTCTTGCTTATATAAAAGAAGGGCTTCCAATAAAGGACACCATTGTAGATACCTCTATTATAAAATTTGCAGGAAAAACATTCAAAGATGTCCATCCTCATTCTGCTTATACTTTTAGAGAATCCATAATTTATTCATCCAACGTTGGTTTTATAACAATCGGAGAAAAAATTGGGAAAAAAGCGTTTTACAATACAGCAAGACTTATGGGAATAGGTTGTAAAACAGGAGTGGATCTACCCGCAGAATATCCAGGAAGACTCCCAAATCTCCCAAAAGAGAAAAACATCCAACTTGCCACAATGTCTTTTGGCCAAGGAGTATCAGCAACTCCACTCCAAATGGTAATGATTTACCAAGCTATAGGAAATAATGGTATTCTTCTTAAACCAAGAATTATGAAAGCCATTGGAAAAGAAGGTAAAATCATAAAGAGAAGTAAAAAAGAGGAAATTCGGAAAATTGCATATCCCGAAGAATGCAAAATTCTTCTTGATATCTTACATGAGGTGACAATAGAGGGAACGGGAAGCACTGCTTATCTTTCTCTTCTTCCCATTGCGGGAAAAACTGGGACTGCCTGGAAAGTAAAAGATGGGAATTATGTAAAAGGGAGATATGTTTCTTCTTTCATTGGACTCTTTCCTTACCCAGATCCAGAATTTGTGTTAGGAATATTTATAGATGATATTGGAACTCCTTATTATGCTTCTGAAACCGCCTGTCCCGCTTTCAAAGAAATTGTAAAAAGAATCATTTTATATAAAGGATATAGAGAAAATTTATTATGAACAAAAAAATTGAAGAACTACTAAATGGAATTGAAATTATAAAAAGAAATTATAATATAGAAGAAATTACAGGAATATCAACAGACTCTCGAACAGTGAAAAAGGGGAATCTCTTTATAGCTATAAGAGGAGAAAAATTTGATGGACACGAATTCTGTCAAGAAGCTTTAAATAAAGGAGCTTCTCTCCTTGTTGTAGAGAAAGAACCACCGGAAAATTTTCCTTATATCCTTGTTCCTAATACAAGAACTGCTCTTTCTAAGATTGCTTCTAATTATTATGGTAATCCTTCAGAAAAATTAAAGGTAATTGGAGTAACAGGAACGAACGGGAAAACTACAACTTGTTATCTCCTCTCTTCTCTCTTCCCCTCATCCATCTGTTTCACCACAGTGAAATACTTTGGAATTAAAAGTAATATAAAAGCCATAAATACAACCCCTTCTCCAATCCTTCTCCACAAAGAATTACAAGAAGCTTATAGGAATAATTTAAAAACAGCCATTATTGAAGTCTCTTCTATCGGTATAGACCAAGATAGAGTTAAAGATATAGACTTCGATTATGCTATATTCACAAACATTTCAAGAGATCACTTGGATTATCACAAAACCTTCGAAAATTATCTTGATGCAAAAGCAAAATTCTTTGAAACTCTTAAAGAGGATAAAATAGCTGTAATAAATGCTGATGACCCTAATTCTTCAAACATAATTAGAAATTCAAAATCTAAGGTTGTGACTTTTGGACTAAACAGAGGAAATATTAGAGGAGAAATTCTTAAAAATTCTAAAGATGGAATTGTTTTAAAAATCGAAGGTCTTGGAAGAAGTTTTGAAATATCTAGTCCCCTTTTGGGTAAATTTAATGCCTTAAATATTCTCGCTGCTACGTCTATTGGAATTTTAGAGAAGCTACAAGACTCGGAAATAAAAGAGAGGATAGAAAATTCTCCTATTCCTCCTGGAAGGCTCCAAAAAGTTAAAGCGAAAGAAGGAATTTCTGTATTCATAGATTACGCTCATACTCCAGATGCTTTATTCTCTACTATCTTGTGTCTTAGAGAATACAATCCCAAAAGAATAATAACAGTCTTTGGAGCGGGTGGAAATAGAGACAAAGGAAAAAGAAGTTTAATGGGTAATGTGGCTTCAAATCTTTCAGATTTAATAATTGTAACTTCAGACAATCCCAGAGATGAAGAACCCGAAGCGATAATTGATGACATATTTAAGGGAATTGAAAAAAATAACGCTACGAGATTGGTGGACAGAAAAGAAGCCATCTTTAAAGCTCTTTCAATTGCAGAGGAAGGAGATTTTATCCTAATCGCAGGAAAAGGACATGAAGATTATCAAGAAATAAAAGGGGAAAGATTCCCTTTCTCTGACAAAGAATGCGTTGAGGAGTTTTATAAAAAATGAAAGAAATAACTCTTGAAAAAGTGATAAAAGTCTTAAAGGGAAAGTATATAGGAAATAAAAGTTTAAAAAATAGAGTTGTTTCTGGAGTTTCTGTAGATTCAAGAAAAATAAAAGAGAAAGAAATATTTTTTGCTTTAAAAGGTAAAAACTTCGATGGGCATGATTTTATTAAAGAAGCGACAAAAAAATCAAAACTCCCCGCCGTGTCTGAAAAAGAAATAAAAGGAAGTGAAATAATACTTGTTAAAGACTCTTTAAAAAGTTTAGGAGATTTGGCTTCTTATTATAAAAAAGAAAGGAACGTCTTCACAATCGCAGTGACAGGTTCAATAGGTAAAACAACCACAAAAGACTTTATTGGCGCAGTTTTCAGCACTTCTTATCCAACCCTTATAAGTTTTAAAAATTACAATAATCTTATCGGGGTTCCCTTAAATCTTTTTAGATTAGAAGATGAGAAAATAGCAGTTTTAGAATTAGGAACAAACAAATTTGGAGAAATAAAAAGATTATCTGAAATTGTTGAACCTGATCTTGGAGTTATAACAGGAATTGGTTCAACTCATTTAGAAGCTTTTAAAAATAAAGAAGGAGTCCTGAGAGAGAAACTCGATATAATAAGCGGTCTTAAGGGGCCTTTATTTATAAATGGAGATGACCCCCTCCTCAGAAAAATCAAAATGGATAAACTAATAAAAGTAGGCTTCTCTGAAGGCAATGATTTTGTTTTTAAAATAATAGAGGAATCAATAAATGGCACTATTTTTTCCACTAAAGATAAACAATTCTTAATCAAACTTCCAAGCAGAGGACTTCTTAGATGTGCTATGTTTGCGGTTAGCATTGGTCTTTATTATGGATTAGAAAAAAGAAAAATTCAAAAAGGGCTTTTAAAAATAAAAAATTCTCCTCATAGAATGGAAATAAAAATTACAGGAGACTATAACATTATAGATGATACCTATAATAGTAATCCTGATTCCCTTTTAAATGCCATTGCTTTTCTTCCCCTTATGCCCGGGAGAAAAGTCGTTGTCCTTGGACCAATGTTAGAATTAGGAGAAGCAAGCTTTTCCCTTCACAAAAGAATGGGGGAACGACTTAAACTTTTAATAAACGAATTAATTGTGATTGGAGAAGAAGCAAAAGGTTTCTTAGAAGGATTCTCAGGTGGTCACTTTGCAAAAGATAAAGAAGAAGCCCTCCAGATTCTTAAGGAAATTCTTCGTTGTGGTGATACAATCTTATTTAAATCCTCAAGAGCATTAAAACTTGAAACTTTAGTGGATAAATTAATAAAGGAGGAAAAAAATTGTTCTACTTACTCTCCCCTTTAAGGGAAAATCACATAATCTTCAACCTCTTGCGCTATATCACATTTAGAGCCGCCTATGCCGCAATAACTTCTTTGCTATTTTCTTTAATTTTTGGAAGAAAATTTATCGCCTTTTTAAAAAGAAAAAACCTAAAAGAATCGATCTCAAAATGGATAAAAGCTACTCATAAAGAAAAAGAAGGAACTCCAACAATGGGGGGTATCTTAATAATAACTTCCCTCCTTATTTCTGTCCTCTTATGGGCAGATATAAGAAATCCTTTCATCTTATATCTTATTGGGATTACTATCTGGATGGGCGGAGCCGGAATTTTTGACGATTACATAAAAGTCAAAAGAGGTGAAGGTTTTAATGTGCTTACCAAAATAGTTATCCAGAGTATTCCTATCATCTTTTTAGGGTTCCTTCTTATTTTGTTCCCATCAAAAATTGGCTACGAAACTTTAACAACCATACCCTTTTTTAAAAATGTATTTATTAATCTTGGTTTCTTCTATATACCTTTTATCATTCTTGTTATATTAGGAACAACAAATGCAGTGAATTTAACAGATGGAATGGACGGGCTTGCAATCGGTCTTTCTGGAATTATAGCATCTGCTTTTGCAATAATTGCTTATGTCACTGGAAATGCAAAATTCGCAAAATATCTTAACATTCTTTATATACCAGGAAGCGGAGAAATAACTGTATTCTGTGCCGGATTTGTAGGAGCCGCTATTGGATTTTTGTGGTTCAATTCTCATCCGGCAGAAATTTTTATGGGTGACACAGGTTCTCTTAGTATTGGAGGAATCTTAGGGCTTACTGCCGTTCTTCTAAAACACGAAATTCTTCTATTTATAATTGGAGGAATGTTTGTAATAGAAACAATATCTGTAATTCTTCAAGTGTGCTCTTTCAAATTGAGAAAAAAAAGAATTTTCAAAATGGCACCCATTCATCATCATTTTCACCTATTAGGGTGGGCTGAATCAAAAATAGTAATAAGATTCTGGATTTTTGGAATTATGTTTGCCTTACTTGGACTAAGCACCTTAAAAATAAGATAAAATGATTGGTGTTATAGGTTTTGGAAGAAGCGGAAAAGCGGTTGCAAAACTAATAGAAAAATTAGGAGAAACTCCTTTTGTGAGTGATTTAACTCATAAGCCTTCCGAGATCCCATATCCTAACGAAACAGGGAAACACACAGATAAATTACTCCAAATGGATTTATTGGTTGTTTCTCCTGGAGTCTCTCCTAATATCCCAATTCTTCTAAAAGCGAAAGAGAAAAAAATCCCTATTATTGGAGAAATAGAATTTGCCTCAAGATACATAAAAGGAAAGATTATAGCAATAACAGGAACAAATGGGAAAACAACGACAGCAGCTTTAACTCACCACATTCTAAAAGGACCCCTCAAAGAAAGAGTTCTTTTAGGAGGAAACATCTATCCAGGAAAACCCTTAAGTAGCCTTGTAGAAAAAACAAAAGAAGATTCTATAACCGTGATAGAAGTTTCCTCGTATCAACTTGAAAGAATAGAAAAATTTCACCCATGGATAGCCACAATTACTAACATCTCCCCAGACCATTTAGATAGACATTCAAGCTTAGAAGAGTATCTAAAAGCAAAATTAAACATTTTTAAAAATCAAAGAAAAGAAGATTATTCCATTCTCAATAAAGACGATAAAATTTTATCTTCTTTAAAGTTATCTTCAAAAACTCTATATTTCTCCCTTAAGGGAAACGCAGACATATATCTTAATGGTTCATCTATAAAAGATAGAGAAGGGGGAGAAATCTTTAAGGAAGAAGATTTATTCATCAAGGGAGAAGCATTTATTGAAGATGGAATGATTGCGTCTCTAATCGCAAGTATTATAGGAGTAAATAAAAAAGAAATAAGAAAAAGAATTAAAACATTTAAAGGAGTCCCTCATAGAATGGAAACGGTGGTTAAGAGAAAAGATTTATGGATAATAAATAACTCTATGTGCACAAATCCAATCGCTTTTGTAAAATCTCTCCAGAGTTTTCCCGCTTCTTGCGTTATAGTTGGAGGAAGAATGAAAGTAAAAGATATTAACCCAATTATCTTCGCAATAAAAAATTTGGCTAAGTTTGTTGTGTTAATTGGAGAGTCAACTCCAGAAATGGAAAAAGCTCTAAAAAGGGCAAAATTTAATAATTTTTCCTCCGCTTCCTCAATGAAAGAAGCTATAGAAAAGGCTTTAAATTCAAATTGCGAAAAAATTATTCTCTCTCCAGGAGCTTCAAGCTTTGATTGGTTCAAAGATTTTGCAGAAAGAGGTAATATCTTTAAAAAAGAGGTAAAGAGATTATTATGTATAAAATAAAAAGAGTAAGCATAACACCTGTGGAAATTATCCCTTTAATTCTTGGAGCTTTTGGGCTTGTTATGGTTTTCTCTGCTAGCTCTGGAATATCAATTTTTAAGACTGTAATCCCAAACTCTTTCATCAAGCAATTAATTATATTTGCATTTGCCCTTACATTATTCTTTTTAATATCAAAAATAAAACCAAAATTTTGGGAAGAATTCAGTCTATTCTTCACAATACTTGCAATTTTCCTTTTAATTTTAACCCATCTTTGTGGAGTAGAAATAAACGGAGCAAAAAGATGGCTATTAATAAAAGCCTTCCATTTAAAGTTCTCTTTTCAACCTTCTATTTTTGCTCAATTCTCTCTTATCCTCTTTTTGGCAAAGAAGAGAAATTTCTGGACTTCCATCTCCATTATCTCCATCATAATGGCTTTAATAATTATTCAGCCTGACATCTCTATGGCTCTTCTTTCCTTACTTCTTGGCACAATAATGCTTTTCTTAAATGGAACGGAAATTAGAAATCTCGGCATTTTCTTTTTAACAACAATGCTCTTAGGGATACTTTTCATAAGTACAAAAGGATATGCAATTAGAAGGCTCACAAACCACTTCTCTAAAGAAGCAATTACTGCAACTGTTCAAGCTATCTCTCATGGAGGTTTTTCAGGCCTTGGGTTAGGAAGTGGAATGGAAAAATTTTTCTATATCCCTCTGCCAGATTCAGACTTTATATTTTCAATTATCGGAGAAGAATTGGGATTTGCAGGTTGTATTTTTGTGGCCGGCTTATTTCTAATTTATCTTATAAGTGCTATAAAGGTAAGTTTGAAAGCCAAAGATCAATATACAATGCTCTTAGGGTTAGGATTAATAATATTTTTAGGAGCTTTCACCCTGATTCACATCTATGTATCAACAGGAATTTTCCCAGTAACCGGAATACCCCTACCTTTTATTTCAAGTGGAGGAACAGCTTTAATAATAGCCTATATGGCAGGAGGTATTATTGTCTCTATCCAAAAAAACAATAATTATATCGGGTGGAGGAACAGGAGGCCACATTTATCCGGCACTCGCGGTAGCCAAGGAATTAGAAAAAAAAGGATTTAATGTAATATATATAGGGAGTAAAAGTGGCCTGGAAAAAAGCATTGTCAAAATGGAAGAAATGTTCCTTCTACCAACAACAGGTTGGGTAGGTAAAACATTTATTGAGAAAGTGCTTTCAAGTTTTCGATTTGTTCCCGGATTTATCTTTTCTCTTTTTCTTGTATGGCGAAAAAAAGTCTTTGCAATCTTTAATACAGGAGCTTTTGTATCTTTACCTATTAGTATAGCCGGAATCTTCTTGAGAGTCCCGATCTTTACTTTAATTCTTGATTCAAAACCTGGTAAGGCCGCAACTTTACTTTCCCATTTTTCAAAAGAGATATTTTTACCTTATGAAGGAACTTTTCCTTTAATTTTTGGAAAGAAAAAAACCATAACAGGGATTCCTCTAAGAGAGGAAATCTTAAAAGGTAATCCAGAAGAAGCTCTAAAATATTTTTCTCTTAAAAAGGGTAAGAAAACTCTTTTAATAATAGGAGGAAGTAGAGGAGCAAGGTTCCTTGCCCAACTTGCGGAAAAGTTAATCCCACTAATGGGCAAAAATTGGCAGTTTATTGTCCAAAGAGGTGAATTTAACCTAAAAATCAAATCCAAACTTCTAAGAGAATTTCCTTTTATAGATAGAATGGACCTTGCTTATTCCATAAGTGATGTAATAATTGGAAGAGCAGGAGCTATAACTATAGCGGAAATTGAAGCTTTAGGAATACCAGCCATCCTAATACCTTATCCTTTTGCTGCGTCTGACCATCAGTTTTATAACGCGAAAAGGCTTGCTTCAAGAAGAAAAAATATAGTTGTTATTAGAGAAAAAGAGGTTGTCGTAGAAGATTTACCAGAATTAATAGAGAAACTTTATCTAAGAAAAGAACCACCAAAAGAAAACTCTTCTGCCCAAAAAATCGCAGAAAGGATTTCAAATTATGTTTGGAAAATTTAAAAAAATTCACTTTGTTGGAATTGGTGGGATGGGAATGAGCGGAATCGCAGAACTCCTCCACAATATGGGTTTTATCATAACAGGAAGTGATATTAGAGAGTCTGAAAATGTAAAAAGACTAAAAGCTTTAGGAATAAAAATCTACATTCCCCATCACAAAGACAATATTGGAAAGGCGGATGTTGTTGTATATTCCTCTGCAATCCCTAAGGACAATGTGGAACTTCAAGAAGCAAGAGAAAGAAAGATACCCATAAGTAGAAGAGCTGAAATGTTAGCAGAGTTGATGAGAATAAAATTCTCTATAGCAGTTGCAGGAACTCATGGAAAATCAACAACAACGGCTCTTATCGCTTCAATTTTAAAAGAAAGCAATCTTGACCCTACTATAATTGTTGGAGGAATTTTAAGAAGCACAGGCAATACTGCAAAATTAGGGGAAAGTAACTATCTTGTGGCTGAAGCAGATGAAAGTGATCGTTCTTTCTTAAAATTATTTCCAACAATAGCAGTTATTACAAATATTGATGCAGAACATCTCGATGTTTATAGAGATCTTGATGATATTAAAGATGCATTTTGCAAATTTGCCAATTCTGTTCCATTTTATGGTTCTGTGCATCTTTCAATGGATGATCCTTCTTCTATATCCATAAGAACAGAAATTGAAAGAAAAGTTGTAACCTTTGGACTTTCTCCAAATGCAGATGTTAGAGCTTTGAATATAAGAAGAGAGGGATTCATCCATTACTTTGATATTGTTACAAACGGAGAGAAGATAGAAAATGTCAAGATAAACTTACCTGGTGCGCACAATGTAATAAATGCAATAGCTGCTTGTTCTGTCGCAAGAGAACTAGGAATTGATGGAGAGAACATAAAAAGGGGAATTACTAGCTGCACTGGTATAGCAAGAAGATTTGAAAAATTAGGTTTTGAAAAGGGAATCCTTGTAATAGACGATTATGCTCATCATCCAAGAGAAATCGAAGCAACTCTTTCTGGAGCGAGAGCGGGATGGAATGGAAGAATAATAGCTGTTTTCCAACCTCATTTGTATTCAAGAACAATACTCTTAAAAAAAGAATTCGGGAAAGCTTTCTTCCAAGCTGATAAAGTAATAATTACAGATATTTACCCCTCAAGAGAAGAACCAATTCCAGGAATCACTGGAGAAATAATAAAAGAACAATGTAAAAATTTTGGGCATAAAGATGTAGAATACATAGAAAAAAAAGAAGAAATTCCAGAATTCTTAATACCTCAACTAAAAGAAGGAGATATGGTAATCCTACTTGGAGCAGGAAATATTTATGAGATTGGAAAAGAGATCCTTAATGGAATTAAAAACAGAGGGTAAAATTTTAATGAATGAACCTCTCTCGTCTCACACCTCTCTTCACTTGGGAGGAAAGGCAAAATATTTTTTATTTGCAGAAACCACAAATGATATTGCAAAAGCAATATCATTTGCAGAAAAAAAAGAAATTCCTTTCTTTATAATAGGAAAAGGAACAAATTTGCTTTTCTTAGATGAAGGATTTTCTGGAATTGTTATAAGCACATTAAATTTAGAAAGAATAACTGTTATTCCTCCTAAATTAATAGCCGAGGCTGGAGCCTCTTTATCAAAAGTCATAAATACTGCAAAAGAAAACTCTCTTTCAGGAATTGAATCCCTTTGGGGAATACCAGGAAGCATCGGCGGAGCTGTGGTTATGAATGCAGGAGCTTTCGGATGCGAAATTGGTAATTTTGTTAGTTCTATAAAAGTCCTAAGAAAAAATAAAGAAGAGAAGATCAAGGAAATTCAGTTTGGTTATAGAAGCTCAAACCTTAAAGGAGAAGTTGTCCTGGAGGTTGAGTTAATCTTAAAAGAAGAAGAGAAAGAAAAAATAGAAGAAAAAATTAAAGAAGTAATAAAACTAAGAAAAGAAAAACAACCTTTTATACCAGAAGGAATAGGAACCTGCGGGTCTGTATTTAAAAATCCATTAGGTCTTTCTGCAGGAGAATTAATAGAAAAAGCTGGACTTAAAGGAACGAAAATTGGAAGAGTAAGAATTTCCAATGATCACTGCAATTATTTCCTTGTAGAACCTGGGGCTTCTTCTTCCGACTTTCTTGAGCTTGTAAGATTTGTAAAAGAAAAAGTAAAAAACTTGTTTAAAATCGATTTAGAATTGGAGGTGATTATAATTGGGAAAGAAAAAGAAATTAAAATTTAGGCTCCGCTACATATTGATAATTGGACTTATATATTTCTTATATAAAATTGGACCTTTCTCTTTTAAAATTAAAAATGCAGAAGTTTCTTATAGAGGAATGGTTTCCAAAGAAAAACAAGCGGAGGTGAGCGGAATAATTAAAAGAATAGAGTTGGACAATCTAAAAGAATTAAAAGACTCTCTTGTAAATCTTTCTTGGATTAAATCGGTAAAAATGGAAAAAAGTCTTTTAGGGAAATTAAAAATAAACCTCATCCCAAGAGAACCAATAGGAAAAATTGCAGGGCAAAACAGCACATTCATAGATAAAGAAGGAGTGACTTTTAAAAACGCTGATAATATTGAGAACCTACCAATCATAAAAATAGAAAAAAGACTCTCTAAAGAAGAATTGGCTAGGGCAATTAAAATTCTTGAATTTCCTGAGTTATCAAAAATAAAAAATCTTGAGATAAAAAAGAAAGAAATAAAAACGGAATTACCTAATTTTATAGTCTTATGGGACACCCAGGAATTTGAGAAAGAATACAAAATTCTAAAAGCCATCTTAAAGAAAAAAGAAAATAATCTCAAAGGCACTATTGATTTAAGGTTCAAAAATATGGCAATTTTAAGGAGGTAAAAATTGGCAGAAGAAAATGATATCGTTGTAGGTCTTGATCTTGGAACAACCAAAATTGCTTCTGTAATTGCAGAAGTAGAAAATGGAGAGGTAAATATTATAGGTGTAGGTAAATACCCATCAGAAGGACTCAGGAAAGGAATTGTTATAAACATAGATAAAACTGTCCAATCAATACTTAAAGCAATGAGAGAAGCAGAAATGATGGCAGGAAGAGAAGCAGATGGAGTTTTTACAGGAATTGCAGGCGACCATATAAGAAATGTCCAAGGTAGAGGAGTTGTAGCGGTAACCGGTCCAGATAATGAGGTAACCCCTGAAGATGTGGAAAGGGTCTTAGAAGGAGCAAAATCAATGGCCTTACCCATCGATAGAGAAGTAATCCATGTAATCCCTACGGACTTCATATTAGATGGCCAAGGAGGGATAGATAATCCAGTGGGTATGTTTGCCCAAAGATTAGAAGCAAATGTTGTAATAGTAACAGGGGCAGTAACTTCTGCCAAAAACATCTGCAAATGTGTGAATAAAGCAGGTTATGAGGTAAATGATATTGTACTTCAACCCCTTGCTTCTTCTTATGCTGTTTTATCTCCAGAAGAAAAAGAAAGTGGAGTTATCCTCATTGATATTGGAGGGGGAACAACAGATTTAGCGGTTTTTTATAACGGAACTTTAAGAAAAACTGCGGTGATTGGCTTAGGTGGAGAAAATATTACAAACGACATTGGAGTGGGTCTAAGATGTTCCCATCCAGAAGCAGAAAGAATAAAGACCGAATTTGCAACAGTTAAAGAACTTTCTCCAGAAAAAAGAAAAGAAATGATCTCTGTAAAAGGAGTTTCTGGAACTAAAGAAAAACAAGTAACCCTCGACCTCCTCCAGCAAATTGTAAAGCCAAGAGTAGAAGAAATCCTAATGTTAGCCCATAGAGAATTGAGTAGTGATCCTATATACGAATTACTTTCTGCAGGTGTTGTCTTAACAGGGGGGACTGCAAAACTTGAAGGAATTACAGAACTGGCAGAAGATATATTTGGATTACCTGTCAGAGTTGGAGTGCCTTCTGAGGGTCTTGTTGGACTTCGTGATGCTGTCGCAGATCCTGCTTTTGCAACATCAGTTGGTCTTATAAAATATGCCTTAGAAAATGCAGATAAGAAATTAAAAAAACTCCAAGGGAAAAATATGTTTGATTCAATCTTAAAAAGAATGAATCAATGGTTTGAAGAATTCTTTTAAAAAGGAGGAAAGAAATGTTTAAATCAAAAGCAAAAACTTATTGTCCGGTTAAAATTAGAGTTGTTGGAGTTGGAGGATGTGGAGGAAATGCAGTTACAACAATGGTTAACTCAGGAATGGAAGGTGTTGATTTCTGGGCTGTAAATACTGATGTCCATGACTTAAATTTAGTCCCAACAACAGACAAAATCCAAATAGGAAAAGAATTAACGAAAGGTAGAGGCACAGGAGGAGATCCTGAGCTTGGAAGAAAAGCCGCAGAAGAAAGCATTGAAGACCTTCAGATTCTAACAGAAGATGTTGATATGTTATTTATTACTGCTGGAATGGGAGGCGGAACAGGAACAGGAGCTGCCCCTGTAATTGCTTCTTTGGCAAAAGAAAAAGGAATCTTAACAGTAGGAGTTGTAACTACTCCTTTCTATTACGAATCAAGTAGAATAAAGAAAGCTAAAAGAGGTCTCCAGGAACTCAGTCCAATCGTTGATACACTTCTTGTGGTTCCAAACGACAAACTAATGAGTATGGGGAATACTCCCCTTTCAAAAGCTCTAAGCGAAGTTTCTATGGATGTATTAATGAAAGCAGTAAAAAGTATTACAGGACTATTATTTAAAGATGCATATTGGACCTTGGATTTTGCCGACGTGAAAACCGTAATGTCAAAAAGAGGGAAAGCCTTAATGGGAATAGGAACTGGTTCTGGAGAAAACAAAGCCTTAGAAGCCGCCCAAAGTGCAATCAATTCTCCTTTACTTGAAGACACAGATATATCTAATGCAAAAGCAGCTCTTGTTAATTTCACAGTTGACAAAGAAGACTTCTCTGTAAAAGATATGAAAGAAGCAATGGAAGTAATAAGAGAAGCTCTTGATGTAAATGATGATGAAAATGAAATATTCATTGGAGTAGTTTTTGAAGAAAATAAAAGGGAAGCAGAAATAACTTTAATTGCCACTGGTATCGGTGAACCAGAAAAAGACGAAATAGAAAAGATTGACTTTAAAAATATCTTTTCCCAAAAAGAGTTCGATGGCTTAGGGGAATTAAACAAATTAAAAGAAAACTTAAATATTGAGAAAAAGGTTGTGGAAGATCTTGACATTCCAACATTTTTACGTAAACAAATAGATTGATAAAATGATTCCACCCGAGATAAAAAAAGAGATTGAAGAACTCAGAAAAAAAATAAATTACCACAATTACAGATATTACGTTTTGAACGAGCCAGAAATATCTGATTACGAATTTGACAAATTAATGGAGAGATTAAAAAAACTTGAAGAAGAATATCCGGAAGCCTGGGATCCAAATTCTCCAACTCAAAGAGTGGGAGGAGAACCATTAGAGGGTTTCTCCCATGTAATCCACGATCCTCCAATGCTTTCTTTAGACAACACTTATGAGGAAAAAGAGCTTGAAGAGTTTGAGAAAAGAGTTCTAAGACATCTTGAGGACCGCGTTGAAGTTATAGAATGGGTAATTGAACAAAAGATTGATGGAGTCGCTGTTTCTCTTGAGTATGAAAAAGGAAAATTTGTAAGGGGTTCAACTAGAGGAGATGGAACAACAGGAGACGATATAACCCAAAACCTAAGAACAATTAAGAGTCTTCCTCTCCAATTATTTGAAGAAGGAGAAAAGTATGACCGGATTGAAGTAAGAGGAGAGGTTTTTATGCCAATTTCTTCTTTTATAACCCTAAACAAGGAAAAGGAAGAAAAAGGAGAGCCTCTTTTTGCAAATCCAAGAAACGCAACAGCAGGCACACTAAAAAGCCTTGACCCTAAAGTCGTGGCAGAAAGAAATCTCGACATTTATATACATTCATACGGAAAGCTACCAAAAGAAATCAGAACCCATATAGAAGCCCTCAATTTCTTAGAAAAATTAGGTTTCAAAATTAGCCCCCTAAGGGAAGTGCGGCGTGGTGTAAAACTTGCGAAAGATTTAATAGAAGAATGGAAAGAGAAAAGATTTGAGTTACCTTACCAAACAGATGGCCTTGTTTTCAAAGTAAATGACCTTGAGCTTAGAGAACGCCTCGGCACAACAACGAAATCTCCAAGATGGGCTGTTGCCTTTAAATTTCCTGCAGAAAGAAAGCCCACTTATCTAAAAGAAATAAAAATTTCTATTGGGAGAACCGGAATTGCAACTCCAGTTGCAATTCTTGAACCTGTTCTTATCGCAGGAACAACGGTCTCTAGGGCTTCTCTTTTTAACGAAGATGAAATAAAAAAGAAAGATATAAGGGTTGGAGATGAAGTCTTTGTAGAAAAAGGTGGAGACATAATCCCATATGTGGTCGGGGTTAATAAGCTTGCAAGGAAAGGAACAGAAAGGAAATTCAAATTCCCTGAAAAATGTCCTGAATGTGGAGAAAAATTAATTCGACCCGAAGGAGAAGCTTATTATAGGTGCATAAACATTCAATGCCCAGCTCAAATAAAAAAGAAAATTCTCCATTATGGAAGTAGGGATGGAATGAATATAGAAGGATTAGGAGATGTTCTTGTAGATCAATTGGTAGAAAAAAAATTAGTAAGTAATTTCGCAGATCTCTATCATTTAAAAATTGAAGGGATTGAAAATCTTGAAAGAATGGGAAAGAAATCAGCCCAAAATCTCTTAAATAGCATTGAAGATAGCAAAAATAGACCTTTTGATCGTCTGATATATTCTCTTGGAATTCCATTTGTAGGGACTTATGCGGCAAAACTTTTAACAGAAGCATTTCCAAGTATAGAAAAACTCAAAAACGCTAAAATGGAAGAACTATTAAGAATAAAAGGAATTGGAGAAAACACGGCTTCCTCTGTATTTTCATTCTTTAGAAACGAAAAGAATCTTTCAGTTATCGAGGAATTAAAAAAGGTTGGCGTTAAAATGGAAAGCGAAAAAATAGAAGAAAAAGATCTCCCTCTTAAAGGAAAAATATTTGTCTTTACTGGAGAGTTAAAAAAATACACTCGAAGAGAAGCCGAAGAGATTGTTGAAAAATTAGGAGGGCGAGCAACAAGCTCTGTCTCAAAAAATACTAATTTTGTGGTTGTAGGAGAAAATCCTGGCTCAAAATTCAAAAAAGCCCAAGAATTAGGCGTAAAAACCATTACCGAGGAAGAATTTTTAAAAATAATTCAAAAATAGAATCATTTATCTTTTTGAACTTTAAAAGCTCTTTTAGCTTCTAAATTATGAAATTCTAAAAAAATCTAAAGAGTTTTCCATAAAGCTTAAAATGTAGACTCCAAAAATGAATTTTCCTTCTTTATCATTTATTCAAATAAAAATATTTTGTATAATTCGCTGAACTCCTAAATTTCTTTTTTTATTTTTTCATTTATTTTATACTAACCATACAACCATATCCAAAATTAAAAAGGGGGCTTGTTCATTAAGAACAAGCCCCGAAAACCGCAAGAAAGGAAGGAAATTTATTTTTCTTCTCTCTTTTTAATATTCAGATTAATAGTATTAGTGGTCTCACCACCTCTTTCGTCTTTTGCTTTTATCTTAACAAGAAAAGAAGTATCCCTTTCTGGAGCATCCAAAATAAGGGTGCTCCCATCAAGTCTTACCCCTAAAGGAGCTTCAAGAAGAACTAACTCAACTTTATCCCCATCTATATCCTTAACCTGAATTTCATACCTCAATATTTTATCTTCCGTAGAAGAAGAAAAAGAAACAAATTCAGGAGGGGTATTCTGAACAACAACCAAATTTGTATTAACCGAGAAACCCTTCTCCTCCCCATCAAAAGGTGTAACAACAGCATAAACCTCATCACCTGCTTTAATCTCAGACCCGCTTAAAATCTTTTTCTCTCCAACTTCCTTTCCATTTATAAACCACCTCGGAATAAGCTCCACCTCATCTCCATCCACATCCACAGCCTCTCCTTTCACAGAAAGTTCTCTACCTGCTCTTGGACCGGGTGGAGAAATCTCAACAGAATTAATCCTTGGGGGAGAATTTCTAATTACAATTGGACCGATTTTTTTCTTTTCCACCCCTTCAATTAAAATAGAGCACCACACAGTATCGCCTTTTGAAAAATATTTTGGCTCAAGTTGATTCTTATTAACAGGAACAAGACCCCCATTAACAGTCCAACGAAATTCGGGAGATTTTAAAGTTAAGGTTGTGATTTTAAGGGTTATAACATCTGAAGAAGTAGGATTCGTAGGAGAAAAATCTCCTGAAATCACTCTCCCTTCTTTTTTAGATGCGGAGGAAGACCCTCCGCATCCAGATATAAGAAAAAGAAGGAAAATCAAAATTTTTATCTTTCTTTCCATCTCAAAATCCTCTTAAGAGCTCCAACTCCTCTTCCTCTCTCAATCCATAGAGAATCAGAAGTCTGTCCAATCTTAATTACCTCTCCATCAATACCAATATGATACTTTGGAGATTGTGGAATCCCAGTTCCAATATTTCTCATCCTTCCGGTTCCACTTCTAAAATGAATAGAATATTCTGTTGCCAAACCACCAGAAGGATTGCAAGGATCATTTGTTGTACTTGGAGAGAAAGTTACAAAATTAAGGGTGTCTAAAAACATAATAGGAGCAGCCACTGTCTTTTCATCAACTCTTCCATAATCATCATATAAGATATACCAACCTTTCTTTCCTGGAAAATCTTTAAATACATCAAAAGAACCACCTGGAGAAACCTTCTTGAGATCCCCTTCTGTCAAGGGATAGCTTTCCCCTATTCCCAAACTATCTATTATAGCATAGAATCTATTTGAAACACCTTTCCTAAATACCTTAGCCCTATCTCCAGTTCCATAAAATATCCAGAGGAAACCAATAGCATCTCTATGAATTATTGGATGGAAGAAGGCAGGTTGAGAAGGAACTTTGGAAGGAGTATCATCTGCTTTCTTAGTTGGTATTGGAGGCTTAAAGATACATCTTGCTTTCCAACTTGAAACATCAGGAGAACGAACATCAACTTTCCACAGTTGTCCTGCAAGATCCGGAATATATAACAAATCATAGCAATTATCCATTTTCGGATTCAAATTTATCATACTTCCTGCTGCAGCAAAAGGATATAACATCTTGTTCTCGTCTCCAGGTGCAGGAGGTATATACCAATAATTATTCCCATAAGAAAGACCTCTAGTAGCAGCATCATAAACATCAACTGCAACAATAACATTTCCTCTTAGAGAATCAGAAGAAAGAGGATCATATCTATTAAACAAAGGTTTCCCATTCAAGGAATCTGGCCATTCCCCTCCTCCAAAGAAAGCAAAAAATCTCTCAACAGTATCTCCTAAAATTTCTCTCTTCACCTTATGTATTACAGGGACAGAAGTTGTAAATCCTAAAATATTTCCATCCATTAAAGCAGGATAAAAACTAAATAGATGGGAAGGTGAGCTTGGATTTGTGACATCAAGAAAAGTCATTCCTCTACCACCTTCACCCTGAGAAGCCACAAGAACTGTTCTCCACTCTGTTGCATCTTTAAAATCGTCATCATAACTGGAAGGAAACCAGACGTCCGCTGCCATTGGCTCTGCATCTACATAAAATCTATGAGAATCTTTTAAAGTCTTCAAATCAGGGAGTAAATTCTCAGGAATAACAGCAAATAGTTCCTCTCCTGTAGAATCAGAAAAGGCATGCAACATCCCAGTATTACTTCCAGCATAAATAACAGCAGACCTTGATTTACTCATTAATTCTCTATATTTATAAAAATCATCATCATGATAAAAGAAATTAGGAGTTCCAATTCTAAGAGGAGAAGAATGGAAGATATCCCCCAGATAGGAAGTAGTAGTAGAAGTAGGAGAACCTCCTCTAACAAGATTTATTATTGTATCCCTACTTGCAGTTGAAAAAACACCAAGGTCTGCCGGAGTGATATATGAAGCAGTAAATGGAATCATACTCCCATTTTTTATTCCATATATATTTCTTGTAGAAGGATCCCTTTTTCTAAGTAAATCTCCTGCGTTCCAAACAACAAACCTTGAAGGAATAGAATCAAAATTAATTGAGCTCAAAGAATCAAGTTTTATTGCCCTAAAATGTCCCTCCCAGAATGGCCCCGAACTCGGATAAAAAGAAGCAAGATATAACCTTGTTTCATATTTAGTAGAGATAAACTCCTCTTCAATGCTTGTAACTTCTCCAGCTGCGAATGAATGCGCTTCTTCGATAATCTGAGCCAAAATATCTCTTAATGCCTTAACAACCTCTTCAGGAGAACCAGCATAATAATAATGCTTAGTTCCCCCTCTTATGGCGATATTATCAAGGGTCTGAGTTGCAATTCCAATTCCTATAACGAAGGTCTTAATATCAAAAGTTGTAGCAGGATGTCCTCCATGCGCAGGAACTAAAGTATTACGGAGGGACTCGGCTTCCCAGTAACACTGGTCTTTCATCCATTGAGGGCTACTTCCGTCCGTTCCACTTAATCCTGCCTTATCACCTTTCTTCCCATAATCTGTCTGCAATATACCGACTGTAGGTTCTCCATCCGTTAGAAGGATAACATAATATTTTCTACACCATTTTTCTTCACTATTCAGATTTTTGATTTCATTTGCATACCAGTATCTCGCACCACGGAGAGCCGGAGCTATAGGAGTCCAGCAGGAACCCCTCACTTCATTTTGGTCTTCGTAGCTATTTACTTTACTATCCATAAATTTTTTTATATTGTTTATATGAGATTCGTTTTCACCCTTTGCTTCAGAAATGGTTACTCTTAACATAAACTGCTCATTTGCGTAAGTGGTTTTAGCACCATTCCATTGCAGCTCAGGCGTTACATATTGATTATCTCTATGACCGTAATAACCTTTATAAAAATTCACAGTCCAGTGAGCCTCTGGATTCTTCTGCTGATAAAATGTTGCAAGACCCCACCGGACATCACCTCCGATCTCATCCAAAACTTGACAAATTGCCTTCTTAACTATATATAGTCTTGACTTGTCTCCATAACGATCAGGATCCTCTATAAGAGTAGAATCTCTCCTAGGCCACGTTCTAATTTGCCATCTTGGTTTACCCGGAGATCTTCCGTAAAACGGATTTTCAATATAATGACCATCTATAGTGTTCGCTCCCCCAACCGTTCCATCACCGTCACAAAGTTCACCTGCCATATTCTCAGTCATACTGCCGGAAGAGTCTAAAATTATCATAACATAAGGAGCCACAAATTGAGAGAAAAATTTTTCATCCTGTAGATGACTGCCAAGCTTTGGCACAAAACACAATAAAGTTAAAATAACAAATATCTTCTTCATAGGCCCCTCCTTACTCCATTACTATTGGAATTTTGTTCTTTTTAACAGAAAAGAACGAAGTTTCGAGCATAGGGTTGGTAACAGATTTCAATTTTCTTTCTCCAGCTTTTTTACCACCTATCCAGACTTCCACATTTTCAGGTAAATAGCCCAATCCTTCCACTTTTCTCCATCCATCGAATATTATTTCTTTTCCTGGTGTTTTAATATACATTGGTAAGCATGAACCACGCTCAAACTCAATTCTGTATCCATACTTCTCTCCTATCAATCTGAAGTCCTCCTCTCTGTATTCATCTATTAAATGTAAAAGAGAGCTTCTATAACCTATAAATATATAAGAGAGAAGTTTACTTATGTCTCCTCCAATAAAAGTCTCACCATTAGAGTAAATAACAGGAATTTCTATCGTGGTTCTCCTTGCACTCTTATCCTTCCTATTCATCTGAACCACTTCTTCATTTATAGGGGGTATATCGAGAGAAAAATAATCTAAGGGCATATTTTCCAACTGTTCAGTCGGAATTACATATTGAATCAATATCTCTTTCCCTGACTTTATTATCTGCATTTCTCCCCCGCCTTGTTCGTAAGTTACCATAACTGTCCCCCGGTATCCTTTAAATATCTCTTTTTCAATAGGCTTCATAATCTCATTTAATCCTATAGAGAACAATAAAAATAAAACCATCTTCCCTCCTTTTTAATACATTGTATGACCAAAAGAACTCTCACCAAGAGGCGTCCACCAACCTGCTGCAACTTCAACAACTTTCTGGGGTGCCTCTGGCCTACCCATTAATCCTCCTGTGGTAAATTCATAAACCCAATAACTTCCAGAACCACCCGAAGAAACAGGCCCATAAGGATTATTTCCTCGTTCGTTGCTGTAAACTATTGGGACTGGAGCAATAATAAAAGACCTCATCGTATCGCCTTCCATATAAACTCTGTGAACACCTATTTTTTCATCTCCTGGAAAAACCTCCATTGAATCATTAGAAGTTATCACAGAATCTATTAAACTAACATCTGGAATCATTGCAATAAAATATTCCGCTCCATTTTCAGCAAGTTGAAGAGCTCCTTTTCTTTTTATTAAGTTTAAAGTGGAAGCTATATCTCCTTTTGTCATAAGAGCTGTCGCAGTTGTTAAAATTGTAAGAATTGCCATAATCCAGAGGATAATTACCATTGAAATACCTTCTTTGCTTTTCTCATTCATTTGAACCTCCTAATTTGGTCTACTATTTCTTAAAGATGCAAGACCTCTATAATGAATTGTGTCTCTAACTGAAACAAAAGGATTCAAAATTTGAAGATGATATTCTATATGGTCTACTAAAGAAGCTCCAGGAGGAAAAATCCAATTTCCTGAGGGATCAACTTCTCTAATAGGGAAATTATTAACCTCATTTCCAGCTTCATCCACATAGGTAAATCTAAGCGAAATTACATTATCCATTGCAAAATTCCCATCTATATATAATGTATCATGCCTCAATTCTATAGAATGAATATCTACCGAATCAACAACTCCTAACTCAGGACCATCAATATCGTGAGAATAAACAAGTCTATTTGGCTCTCCACTTATTATTCCAAAAGACTGCGAAGGTCTCCCAGGATCCTTTCCAGAATAACCAATCATTCTAATTTCTTTTGAAATATATGTAGAAGCTTTTCTTGCTTTTGTATTCATCTCAGACCACGATCTTTGCCTTCGTAAAGCCTTCTCATTATAAAAGAAATTTTCATATATCATCCCAACCACTATCCCAAGCACAACCACAACTACAACAATTTCAATAAGAGTGAAACCTTTATTCTTCATCTTTCCTCCTAATTATGCCTGGAAATAAAAACAAGCTGTGTATCAACCTTACTCCTTGGATCAGAAGTTATCGTTCTAACTCCTAAATATACCCCTGGTCTACCTAAATTAACTTCTTTCTCAGGATAAAATGAACCAACTTCTAATCTCACTCTTATCCCTGTTCCAGAATCAATAGCTCCTCCAATAGAGTCTCCTATAGCAAGATTATTCCAAATAAAATCAAATCTTTCTCCCGCAACAGGTGAAGCTTTTAACCACCCCTTAAATTCCTCAATTGCTCTTTCTCTAAGAAGAGCTTTCCTTGCGTCTCTTTCTGACTTCGTAATCGAACGGCTATTCTGGGCATTAAACATAACAACCCCAACCATTACAATAGTAAAAATTAATATGCTGACAATAAGTTCTATCAGAGTAAATCCTCTTTTCATTTTCTCCTCACCTCCATAACGCCAATAGGCGAAATATAAAACTCTAATTTAATGCCGGTTTTCTTATCCTCAACTTCAAAACTTCTCCGATTATTTCTTGCTCTAACAAAGCCGTCTCTTTCTACAGTTAAGATGAGTGGCCCACCCCCACAATTTAAAGAAAACCTTGGCTCCAAAACAAAGTAATCTTTTGGCGCCCAACTTACCAGAGTATCTTTCACACATTCCAAAGAGTCTCCTCCAATTTTCATTATATAATCCACACCTTCTGAAGCTGCATATCTATTAACTCTTTGATAAAAACTAACAATTGCATTCTTTGTCTCCTCTATTTTATTTCTCTGATATAACCTACTAAAAGCAGGAACACCCAAAAGAGCTAAAATCCCTATTGCAGCAATTACAACCAATAATTCAATTATTGTAAAACCCTTCCTTTTCATTTTTCCTCCTTCTTTTTAAAATATACAAACTTCATTCCAAAAAATAAGTCCTTAATTTTCAAAAACTTAATCTCCACAACCTGTGTAATCCTTTACACACCTATGCACCTCCCTACCCATTGGGGTCAGGTCTTGATTTTTGAATTCCATTTTTCTGTCTCTTAACAATTTTGCTAACCGTTGAATAATGAATCCCAAGAAAGTTTCCAATCTCCTTCAGGTTATATCTAAATTCTTCATATGCTTGATATATTTTCCCTTCCTTTTCCTCTTTTGTCTTTATGTTTCTAAATATTTGTTCCAATTCTGGTCTATTCGCAAACCTCTCCACTTTTGCAATTTCTACATCCTTCTCCTTCTCCAATAACTTTTCTTCATACTTCTCAATAAAATTTTTACTTCCCAGGAAGATCCTACCTCGTAATTCCTTCCAAGGGCTCTCCTTCCCAATTCCCTCAAGCACAAATTTTTTATACCTTTCCATGGCTTTTTCTAAATCCTCATCAAAATTTGATAAAATCCACGAAATATTAAGAAGTTCTGGGGGCTTAACCAAGCCAATCATTGCCTTATAACTACTCCACTCCCATTCCTCAGGAGCTTCAACTAATCCGGCCCTAACAGGATTTAACACAATATATCTACACAATTCTAAAAGATAATTTTCCTTTTCCACAAGAATTGACTTAAATCTATCTTGAAAAATATGGCCAACACTCTTCCTTTTATAATTTAGTTTCTGCGCATAATTTCCATTTAGCTGTCTCATTCCCTCTGAAAGATTTGGCTTAGGCGTCTCTATTAACAAATGATAGTGATTATTCATAAGACAATATGCATAACAAATCCACTTTTCCCTCTTTACAACTTCCCAAAAAATAGAGAGAAAGAGCTTCCTATCACTATCATCAAAAAATATGTCCTCTTTCCCATTCCCCCGGGATGTTATATGATAAACAGCACCAGAAAACTCTATTCTTAATGGCCTGCTCATCAATAATAATTTAAGAAGATAAATTCAAAAATCAAGACCTGACCCCAATTTTTCAGGAATGTCGACCTTATATCCCATCTCCCTTAGTGTCAAACCAAATGGGATTATCTGAGATTCTTCCCCATGCACAAGAATTATTCTCTTTGGAGAGACTTTTTCTACAAAGGAGATAAGATCGTTCCTATCTGCATGAGCACTAAATTCGTTAAGGACAACAACCTCGGCTTTCCTTTTATAAGGCTCTCCAAAAATATTTACTACTTCTTCTTTCTCAACGAGTTTTCTGCCAAGGGTATTCTCAGCTTGATACCCAACAATTAAAATTATATTTTTTTCGTCTTCAATATTATTCTTCAAATGATGAAGAATCCTTCCATGCTCACACATTCCAGAAGCAGAAATAATCACCATCGGGCCTTTTTTATCATTCAGAGCTTTAGATTCTTCAACATCTCTTATATAAGTTATCTCTCCAAAATTAAAAAGATGATTTTCCCGCAAAAGCCTATAAGCTTCTTCATCAAAATACTCTGGATGCTTCATAAAAACACCCGTTATCTCAACAGTAAGAGGAGAATCAACGTAGATGGGAATCTTGGGAACTCTTTTCTCCAAAATAAGAGAGTTTATTGCGTATATAACTTCTTGAGCCCTCTCTAAGGCAAAAGAAGGTATTATAACTTTACTTCTTCTTTCTATTGCTTTTTTCAAAACTTCTTCAAGGTCTTTTTTAACATACTCAATATCACGATGAACCTTATTCCCATAAGTGCTTTCCATAATAAGTATATCAACCTTCCCAGGAATTTCCGGATCTCTTAATATTGGCAAATTACTTCTTCCAAGATCCCCAGTAAAAAGAATTTTCTGCCCATCCACTTCAAACAAAACTTCTGCCGAACCTAAAATATGCCCTGCATCAAAAAACTCAAAGCTAATTCCTCTTTCTTCTTTAGTTCTATAAGGAATAGGAACAAAAAGCTCAAAGGACTTTTCCACATCTTTTATTGTGTAAAGGGGCTCAATTTTCTCCTCTTTGTGCTTCTTATTTAAATACTCCGCATCTCTTTCGTGAATATGAGCAGAATCAAGAAGAAGATGCTTAAGAAGATCTATTGTAGCTGAAGTGGCATAAATTTTTTTTGAAAAGCCATTTTTTACAAGATTCGGAATATTACCGGAGTGGTCAATATGAGCGTGAGAAAGAATCATAAAATCAATTTCTTTAACATCAAATAGAAATTCCCGATTTTTCTTTTCGGATTCTTTCCTTTTACCTTGGAAAAGACCACATTCCACGAGAATTCTTTGCGTTCCTGTGTCTAAAATAAACTTACTACCCGTAACCTCTTTTGTAGCACCATAAAACTCGATTTTCATTCTAAGCCTTTCTAATCAATAACGATTTCTTCAAAATCACAGAAAAGATGAAATAACCCTCTCACATAATAAAGAAGAGCTAGTCTATTATTCCTCAAATCTTCATCATCAACCATCACTAAAACCGAATCAAAGAAATTATCAATATAAGGTCTTAGCTTCTTTAATTCTTTTAACCCTTCAAGATACTGTCTATTCTTTATAAAATTATTTAAAATTGGTTCTAAGGCTTTTGCTTCTCTAAATAAATCCTTTTCTTCTTTCTCTATTAAAAGAGTTTCTTTAACTTCTCCTTGTACCACCCCTTCCAATATATTAGAAACCCTCTTCTGTCCTATTACAATTTTCTCAAACTCTTTCTCATCTTTCCTAATTTCCATCATAGCCAAGGCAACAAGGTAAGACTCTAAGAGATCGTTCCATTTTTCAGAAAGAACTGCTTTAGCTATATCATATCTTATATTTTTGCTCTCAAGATAACCCTCCATTCTTTCTATCATAAACTGTTTAATCTCCTCAAAAATTTCTTCCTTGTAATCTACCCCAAATAATTTAAGACTCTTTTTTATTAATTCATCCATTGGAAAAGAAAACTTAAAATCTAAAACAATCCTTATAGCACCATTCATTGCCTGACGAAGTCCAAATGGGTCTCTTGAACCTGTTGGCTTTTCTCCGGCAACAAAACTCCCAACCATAAGGTCTATTCTATCAGCAAGAGAAAGAACAGCCCCTTCTTTTGTAGTAGGAAGAGTATCTTCTACATTTTTAGGTTTATAATGCTCCTCTATTATCTTACAAACCTCCTCTTTCAAACCCTGGGCTCTTCCATATTCCGCTCCTATATACCCCTCAAGGCTTGTAAACTCTTTGCCATCTCTTATCATAAGAGTTGTTAAATCAACTTTACAAAGTTCTGCACCTTCTTTTAAGACCTCAAGATTTATCCCATCCAAAATTTTTCCAATCCATTCACTTAACTCAACCAACCTTTTCGTTCTATCCAATAGATTACCCAAGTTCTTATGCCATTTAATTCCTGAGAGGCTCTGAATCCTTTCTCTTATAGGTAACCTATTATCTACTTCCCAGTAAAATTTTGCATCTTCAAGTCTTGCAGTTAAAACCCTTTCATTGCCTTTTATTATTTCCTCAGTTGGTTTATTATTTATTCCTGAGATAAAATACGGAATGAGTTTCCCATTCTTTTTTAAAGGAAAATACCTTTGATGGGTCTCCATTGCTGAGATTATTACCCCTTCAGGTAACTTAAGAAACTCTTCCTGGAAAGAACCAAGAATTACAAAAGGATATTCTATAAGATTAGAAACCTCTTCCAGAAGACCCACAGAGAAAATGGGAGAAGCCCCAAGCTTTTTCGCCTCCCTTTCTATTAAACTTTTAAGAAGTCTTTTCCTCTTCTCTGGATTAGCGATGACAAATGCTTTTTCAAGTTTTTCTTCATAATTCTTAGGAGTGACTTTTATCTTCCCAAAGCTCAACAAGCGATGTCCAAAAGTGGTATTAGAACTCCTTACCCCAGCTATAGAGAGAGAAATGACTTTTTCTCCAAACATAACAATAAGCCATCTTATTGGTCTTGCAAAAGCAAAACCAGTTTCTTCCCATCTCATTTTCTTTGGAAATTCAATATTTTTAATTAAGGAGAGTAAGTTTTCTTTAAGGATCTCCTCTACCTTTTTAGGTTTTTCTAAAATCTCAGCCACAACATATTTATTACCATCAATCTCCTCAATTTTTAAAGAATCAATAGAAACACCTTTTGAAGAAGCGAAACCTTTAGCCATCTCGGTTGGTTTTCCATCTTTAAAAGCAAGATGTGCTGGGGGTCCTTTTATCTTATTTATTTTCTTCTCCTTTTTCTTCTTAACATTCTTAACTATAAGAGCAAGTCTTCTTGGAGTATAAAACTTTTCAATACTTGAATAAGAAATCCCATTAGAGCAAAACACATCTTTTAATCCTTTTTCAAAAGAATTTATAGCATTTTCTAAATAACCTGCAGGGATCTCTTCCGTTCCAATTTCTATGAGTACATCTCTATCCATTTCCGAGCCGCCATATTTGCTAATTTTCTTATTTCAAGAATATAATTATTCCTCTGTTCTACCGAAAGAGCGCCTCGCGCATCAAGAAGATTAAATGTATGGGAAGCCTTAACAACAAAATCATAACCAGGGTAAAGAAGATTTTTATTAATTAATCTTTTGGCTTCCTTTTTACATTCTTCAAAATAATCAAAAAGAAAGTTTACTTCCGCTTCATCAAAATTATAAACACAAAACTGATATTCTTGATCTTTATTTAAATCTGTCCAAGTCTTATCTTTTGACCATGGAAGATCAAAGACAGAAGTAGCTCCAGAAAGAATGATTGCTATTCTCTCAAGACCATAGGTTAGCTCAGCAGAAATAGGATCAAGATCTACCCCTCCAACTTGCTGAAAATAAGTAAATTGGGTAATTTCTTGCCCATCCAACCACACCTCCCAACCCAAACCCCAAGCCCCAAGAGTGGGTGACTCCCAATCATCCTCAACAAACCGGACATCATGCTCATTTATATTTAGTGAAAGATACTTAAGACTCTCAAGGTACAAATCTTGAACATTGGTTGGAGAAGGTTTCAGAATCACCTGATATTGTTGAAATTGCTGAAGCCTATTGGGATTCTCGGCATACCGCCCATCTTTTGGTCTTCTTGAAGTCTCAATATAAGCAACTTTTAATGGATTCTTACCAAGAGCCCCAAAAAAAGTTAATGGATTAAAGGTCCCAGCTCCTACCTCAGATGTATAGGGAAGCCCTATCGTGCATCCTTTTTTAGCCCAAAAATCTTGCAATTTTAAATATACAGTTTGAAAATCCATCTTTTTTCCTTTTAAAGTTGGATAAAATATATACAATTTTTTAATTTTGTCAAATGGTAAAAATCTCTAAAATAGACATTTTCTATAATTTTAGGTATTGACAAGAAATTAAATAACATTATACTTTATTAAATATGGAAAAAGCCTTAGTTAGTAAAATTCTTAAAGATATAAAAGTTTTATTGAATATTGAGGCAGAAGAGAAATTTGAGTTAATAAAGATTTTGGTTAAGGCTTTAAATTTAAGTAAAGATAAAGAAGAAATTCTAACAAATGCAGTTATACAAAGGGAAAAAATTGGCTCTACAGGAATTGGCAACGGTATAGCAATTCCTCACACAAGAAGTTTAGCAGTAAAAGACCTGATGGTTGTTGTAGGACGTCCTAAAAGGCCGATAGATTTTGAATCACAGGATAAAAAGCCAGTTCGGCTTGTTTTTCTTGTAGTGGCACCTCCTTATTCTTCAAAAAGGGAATATCTGATTCTTCTTGGGAAAATAGCCGAGACATTTAATGAAATCTCATCTGATGAAAAATTGTTTAAAATAAATAATGAAGAAGAATTCAAAGTTGAACTTAGTAACCTTTTTGGAGTTTAAATGGATAAACAACTTTTACTTTTAATTTCTTTACAGGAATTAGATATTCTTCGGAAAGAGAAAAAAGGAGAAGAAGAAGTAGGCTTTGAGATAGACAATATGAAAAAAATGGAAGAAGCAAGGGCAAGCATTGTCTCTCAAATAAAGGATCACTTGTATAGAAAATATAGCAGATTGACAAAAAGATATGGTAGTGCTGTAGTTCCTGTGGTAAACAATATCTGTCAAGGATGTTACCTACTTTTTCCAACTCAAATGATTGCTCCTGAGCAAAAAAATAAATCTGTTATTACCTGCCCAAATTGTGGAAGAATTCTATACTGGATTGACTAAATAGAATAAATTAATTTAATGATTCTTCCTCCTAGGATCTTTGAAGAAGTTCCTTCATTTAAAAAAACAAAATTAAAAAATGACCTATTTGAAATTAGATTTAAATCCCCAGTAAATACATTTAACGAAATAAACGATAACGTATACTTGCTACTTAAAGATTCACCTCAAAAAAGAAAAGTTTGTATTTTAGTTCATGGGCTTGGAATGGAATTAGGGTCAAAATGGGACTCATATATAAAGATTGTTCCTCCTCAAATAGGAGCTTGTTATATAGACCTCCCCTATCAAAGACACCGTAGAACAGGAAAAGATTTGCTTTCTTCTCTTTGGGATGGAATCTTCACTTTAAATTTTTTTAAACAGGGAACCTTGGATATAATTAAAACTGTAAATATCCTAAAGAAACTCGGATATAAAGAAATCTCAATAATAGGAATAAGTCTTGGAAGCATTTTTTCCATTATGGCTATGGCTCTAGATAAGAGAATTAATAAAGGTGTTTTTATCTTAGGAGGTGGTGATTATAGTATAATAACTTGGAAGAGTCCTCTCCTTTTTAAATTAAGAACAGCTTATAAAAAGAAAGGTATAACTTATAAAAATTGCATAAAAGCAAGAACTCTCCTTAAGCCCTTTTTAGAATCTGTAATAAAAGGAGAAATTCCTTTTAACATTAAAACAAACATTATTTGTCTTTACTTTGATCCTTTATGTTTTGCCCCTATGATTAAACCCGAAAAAGTTCTTATGATAAATGCTCTATTTGACTTAATAATACCAAGAAAATCAACCATTCTTTTACACAAGGCTTTAGGAAAGCCAAAGATAATCTGGTTTCCAACAGGGCATCTTCAACTCCATCTATTTAGAAATTCAATAATTTCAAAAATAAAAAGTTTTCTCCAATAATTAAGAACTCTTTTCCTCGTTTTTGCATTTAATACAATAAAAATAATTTTCTTTTCTCTTTATTTTTTCCACCATAAATGGAGCACCACAATTAGAACACTCCCGAAGAATTGGTTTATTCCACAAAATGTTATTACAATTCTCATTTGAACAAGGATAATAAATTCTCCCTTTTTTAGATCTTTTCTCTAAAAATTCTCCATTCTCACATTGAGGGCACCTAACCCCTGTAGAAATAGAAGCAGTCCAATCGCAATCAGGATAATTTTTACAAGCCTTGAATCTTCCAAACTTACCTTCTTTTAAAATTACCTCTCCTCCACATTTCGGGCATTTTTCATTAAGAACTTCCTCTGAGATGGGTTCTCTATATCCTTCGCAATCCCCTGGATATCCTGGACAAGCAAGAAACTTCCCAAATTTTCCCCATCTCACAATCAAATTCTTACCACATTTAGGGCATTTTTTATCCACTTCTTCAGTTATACTATCTCTAATCTCAGAAATTTTCATCTCAATGGCATCCAAATAATTCCTAAAAGAAGAATAGAACTCTTCAATAGAACCTCGCCAGTCTTTTTCCCCATCCTCAATTTCATCTAAGGTTTTTTCCATCTCTGATGTAAATTCACAATTGATTATTGTATCTCCAAAATGCTTAACCAAGATCTTGTTTACAATCCTACCAATTTCTTGAGGGACAAGAAAACCTTTAACCTTTTTTATATAATTCCTTTTAAATAGTGTGGAAATGATTGGGGAATAAGTGCTTGGACGACCAATTCCTCGTTTTTCCATTTCTCTTACCATTGATGCTTCAGAATATCTTGGAGGAGGCTCTGTTGTTTTCTTATCGGTTATTAAAGTTTTAAGTTCAACCGAATCGCCTTCTTTCATCAAAGGAATTTCCTCCTCTTCTTTTGGAGGGGTAAGAATTTTATAAAAACCTTCAAATTTCAAATTTTTAGAAGAACCTTTAAATTCAAAGGAAGAGCCTTCCACAATAACTACCTTAGAATCAAAAATAGCCGGTTTAAACTGACTCGCAAGAGCTCTCTCCCAAATTAGCTTATAGATCTTATACTCATCAGGGGTTAAAAAAGCTTTCACAGCCTCAGGGGTTCTTCTTATATCAGTAGGCCTAATTGCCTCATGTGCTTCTTGAGCTGTCTCTTTTGACTTAAACACATTGGGTTTTAAAGGTAAATATTCCTCTCCATATTCGTTTTTAATAAACTCCCGAATACTCTCTTCTGCCTCTTTTGAAATCCTATAGGAATCTGTTCTCATATAGGTAATAAGGCCTGTTGTCCCTTCAGGAAGGTCTACCCCTTCATACAACCTCTGAGCAATTAGCATTGTCTTACTAATAGAAAAACCAAAACTTGTGGAGGCACTTCTCTGAAGAGTGCTTGTAATAAGAGGAGGTAATGGAAATTGCTCTACATCTTCTCTTATGAATTTTTTAACAAAGAATTTTGTTTTTTCTATTTTTTCTTTTAGCTTTTCTGCCTCTTCTATACTTAAAATTTCTACCTTTTTTCCATTAATCTTTTGAAGAATTGCTTCAAATTCTCCTTCTGGATGAATAAATCTACCCCTAAGAACCCAATAATCCTTTGGGACAAATTTTTCGATCTCCTCTTCCCTCTCACAGATTAACCTAAGAACAACACTTTGAACCCTTCCAGCTGATAAACCCTTTTTAATGAGCTTCCATAATAATGGGCTAATTTCATATCCTACAAGTCTATCTAAGATTCTCCTTGTCCTTTGAGAAAAAACTTTGTTCATATCTATATCTATTGGTTCACTCATTCCCTTTTCTATTCCACTTTTTGTCATTTCATAGAACAAAACCCTTTTAGGTTTAACAGGTAGTTCTTCTGCTATATGATATGCAATGGCTTCACCTTCTCTATCGGGATCTGTCGCTATAAAAACCCTATCACTTTTTTTACTTTCCTCTACTATCTCTTTAATAATTTTCTTTTTACCTTTTATTATTTTGTATTCCGGTCTAAAACCATCATTAATATCTATCCCCATTCTACTTTTTGGTAGATCTTTAATATGACCCATCGTGGCAAGCACTTTTGTCTTTTTTAAATAAGTTGTTATTGTCTTTACCTTTGTAGGAGACTCAACAATTATTAAATCCATTTATCTTTTTCTCTCTATCTCATTCAAAAATTTTATTAGTTCCTTCATATCAGGATGGATTGGAGCCACAAAACGCATCCTTTTTTTCTTTCTTGGATGGAAAAACTCAACCGCTACAGCGTGGAGAGCTTGTCTATCCATAATTTCCATTATTTTATTAAATACATCATGGTAGTCAAGACCTATACTCCTTAATATTTTCTTGTCTCTTCCACCATAATCAGGATCCCCAATTACAGGGTATCCAAAATGAGAAAGATGAACTCTAATCTGATGGGTTCTACCTGTTTCCAAATTAACCTTAAGAATTGAAGCAAACCCATAGGAATGTAAGATTTTAAAACGAGTAAGAGAATCCTTAGAACTTAAAGGAGTAACAGCCATCAATTTCCTATCAAAAAAATTTCTTCCAATTGGAGAACTTATTTCTCCTTCCTCCATTGGAGGTGTTCCCCATACAATTGCAAGGTAAACCTTATCTACTTCCCTTTTTCTAAACTGCTCCGCAATTTTAGAATGAACTTCCTCATTCTTTGCAAAAACTATAACTCCAGTGGTATCTTCGTCTAATCTATGAATAACTCCGGGTCTCTCTTTACTTACTCCCTTTGATAGAGTGGAGCAATGATATAAAAGGGCATTAAGAAGAGTTCCTTCAAGATTCCCTTTTGCAGGATGAACAACAACTCCTTTTTGCTTATTCAAAACAATTATATCCTCATCCTCATAAATAATTGAAATAGGGATATTTTGAGGTTTTATCTCAAAAGGTCTTGGTTCTTTATAAATAACCTCAATTATATCCCCTTTCTTAACAAGATAAGAAGGTTTGGCAACCTTACCATTCACAAGAACCTCCTTATCTTGAATTTTCTTTTTTATTTTACTTCTACTAAAAGGAAGTGGGGTTTGCGAAAGATAAACATCAAGCCTTATGTTGTTGCTTCTTACTTCTTCTTTCCAAATCTTCGTTCCATTAGAATTAATATTCTCTAAATTTGGAGCCACAGAAAAGAACCCAAACTCATCTTATTCCAAGTGCTTCTTTCTGTTTAGCAATAAGTTCCTTTATCCCTTCTCTCCCTATCTTTATCATCTCTTTAAGCTCATCCTCTGTGAAAGGTCTCTTTTCTCCTGAAGCTTGAACCTCTATTAGATTTTCCTCTTCATCCATAACGAGAGTAGCATCGACTTCTGCATTTGAATCTTCCTCGAAATTAAGATCAACAAAAATCTCCCCATCAACAATTCCAACAGAAATCGCTGCTATCCAACGAACCAAGGGGATTTTTTCAATTTCTTTCATTACAACCATTTCTCTAAAAAGTTCATACAAAGACACCATTCCTCCCGTTATTGAAGCTGCTCTTGTTCCCCCATCAGCTTGAATCACATCGCAATCCACAATAATTGTTTTTTCCCCAAGTAAACTTAAATCAAAAGCTTGTCTTAATGAACGCCCAATTAGCCTTTGAATTTCATAAATTCTTCCAGAGAGTCCTTGTCTCTCTCTATTCACTCTTGAACTTGTGCTTTTTGGTAACATTCCATATTGTGCTGTAATCCATCCTTCCCCTAATCCTTTAAGAAAAGGAGGAACAGTATCTGTAATAGTGGAAGAGACAAGAACAATTGTATTACCTTCCTCTATTAAAACAGAGGTAGGAACAAGATTAAGATAATTTACCTTTATATTTACAGAACGAATTTTACTCTTTTCTTTTTTCTCCCTGAGCACTTCTATCTTTCTCTCTCATCGTAATATTACCATCAATTACAACCCCCTCATCAACCACCAATTTCTTACATTTGATATCTCCATTTATCTCCGCTGTAGCGTGAAGAACAACACAATTTTCAGCAACAATCTTGCCCGTGAATTTTCCAGAAATATTTATTTCTTTGGCCTTAATATTTCCCTCAATAACACCAGTTTCGCCCACAATGACCGCTTCAGTTGCATCAATATCTCCTCGAAGTTTTCCATCAATTCTTATAGAACCATTTATTCGCATAGTCCCATCCAAAGTAGAACCCTTATGAAAAACATTCATTATTGCTTCTTGTCGCATAATCACCTCCTAATTAATAAATAATCACTTGGATCAACCCATTTGCCCTCCACTTTTACTCCATAATGAAGATGAGGAGCTTCGGTCTTTCCACTACTTCCAGAAAGAGCAATGAGTTGATTCTTCTTAACATTATCTCCTTTTTTCACCAAAACTTCTTTAAGATGACCAAGAAAAATTGCAAAACCTTCATCATTACGAATCTCCAATGTCTTTCCAAGATATTCGTCCTCCTCAACAGAAAAAACTATCCCATCTATAGTAGAATAAAGAGGCGTTCCTTCTTTCAAAGAAATATCAATTGCCTTATGTTCCGGAGAAAACTTCTTACTTATCCATCCTTCTTGAGTTGGCAAAATATCTGGAATAAAATTATGCAAAATAGCAGCTTCTTTTATTTCATCTATCTCACCCATTGGAGAGTCAACCTCTAAGGGTGTTTTTCTCTCTTCTTTATTATATTTATTATAATTGTCATAGAATTCTTCCAGTGAAAGTTCGAGACCAAGAGCCCTATTCAGTTTATCAGCCATATCATATAACTTCCTCATCCTATTATTCAGTTTCTTAATTTCAATTTCTCTATTCTCAAGATAAGCAATTTTCTTCTTTAATAAGTTATATTCTGCTTTATCCATAGCTAACTTGCTAAAAATTACCAGAAAACAAGTTGTTCCCAAAAAAATAAAACAAATCAAAATCAACCAAAAGACAACCATTTTAGGCGACAAATTTATTTCTTTAATTTCTCCTTCCTCAGGAACAATTTGAATTGTATATTTTTTTATAATTCCCATTATTTCCCTTTTATCAAACCAACAATCCTCTCCAAATCTTTATTCGAATAAAACTCAATTATCAATTGTCCCTTTTTCTTTCCCAATTTTATCCGCACCTCAGAATTAAAAAAATGCATAAGTTCCTCCTGCAATTCTTCATACTCAAGAGGAATTTTTTCCCTCTTTAATTTCCCCTTGGAAGCTTTCTCTACTTCTCTTACAGTCTTTTCTCCTCTTATTATCTTCTCTAACTCTTTTAAAATCCTCTTCTTATCATCGCCAAAACCCAAAAGAGCTCTCGCATGACCTTCTGTTATTTTCCCGAGATTTAAAGCCTCTTTAACTTCTTCGGGTAGAGAAAGTAACCTCATTTTATTTGTTATTGTGGTCCTTGCTTTCCCAACCCTTTCTGCAATCTCCTCTTGAGTTAGATTAAACTCCACATTCAATCGGTAATACGCCCAAGCTTCCTCAAGAGGAGTCAAATCTTCCCTTTGAATATTTTCAATAATTGCAAGCTCCAAAACTTCCCTATCTGAAAGTTTTCTAAAAACTGCTGGTATTTCTTTAAGCCCTGCTCTTTTAGCTGCTTCAAATCTCCGATGTCCATAAACTAATTCGTATTTACCATCTTCCAATCTTCTTAAAAGAACGGGTTGTAAAATTCCATTCTGCTTTATTGAAGCTACAAGCCCTTCTAATTCCTCATCATTTATCTTTTTCCTTGGTTGTAAAGGAGAATGTATTATCTGGTCTATTGGAACTTTATCTTCTTCAATTTTAGGAATTAAAGCATCAAATCCCTTTCCAAGAGCCCGTCTTACCATTCCTTTGCATTACCTCCTTTGCAAGCATTTTATAAGCTATAGCTCCTTTTGACTTCGGGTCATAATCGAAAATATTTTTCCCATAGCTTGGAGCTTCAGCAAGCTTAACGCTTCTTGGAATTATAACCTCAAATACTTTATCTCCAAAATACTTATGAACCTCATTTGTGACTTCACTTGCAAGATTTAGCCTTGTATCAAAAAGAGTTAGAAGGACTCCTTCAATTGTTAATCGAGAATTTAATTCTTTTTGAATGCTCCAGACTGTATTTAAAAGCTTACTTAGTCCTTCCATTGCATAGAACTCTGTTTGAATTGGAATAAGAACAGAATCAGAACCCACAAGAGTATTTACTGTAAGTAGTCCAAGAGAAGGAGGAGCGTCAATTAAAATAAAATCATATTCACTCTTTAGGGGCATTACTTTCCTTTTCAATTGCATTTCTCTTCCTCGAACATCCACAAGTTCGACTTCAGCCCCAACAAGAGAAATATCAGAAGGAATAATGAAAAGATTTTCAGTGCTTGTTTTTTGTATAACCTCTTCTGGAGAATTACCTCTTAAAAGCATATCATAAACAGTTGGGGTCTTCCCACTAAGGCCAAGACCACTTGTAGCATTTGATTGGGGATCCATATCAATTATTAGGGTCTTTTGTTTGTATAGTGCAAGCGCAGCACCTAAATTTATTGCAGTTGTAGTTTTCCCCACACCACCCTTCTGGTTGACAATCGAAATAACTTTCCCCATATATTTAGATAACTTCAGCCACAGAATGAGAGGTAAAGAATATCAAGTCATTACCCTCTCTGGCAACCACGATTTTACTGCCTTCCTTCCATTCTCCCTTTAAGAAAGCCTCCGCCAATTTATCCTCTAATTCCCTCTGAATAATTCTCTTTAAAGGTCTTGCTCCAAACTCTGGATCAAACCCTTTCTCAATAAGAAACTCTTTTGCTTCCTCAGTAAGAGAGATCTCAAAACCTTTCTCCTCCACTCTCTTCTTTACCTCATCAAAGAATATATCCACAATTGAAGACATCATTTTTCTATCAAGAGGCCTAAAAACAACGCATTCATCAATTCTATTTAAGAACTCAGGGTTAAATCTGTTCTTAATCTCTTCAAGAAGATATTCCTTCATTTCCTCATATTCAATTTTACCGCTCTTCTTAAAGCCTAAATGAGTCCCCTGCATTATTTCCTTTGTTCCTATATTTGAAGTCATAATTATAACTGTGTTTCTAAAAGAAATCTTCCTACCACAGGCATCAGTTAAAATCCCTTCATCAAAAACCTGAAGAAGGATATTGTAAACTTCCGGATGTGCCTTTTCTATCTCATCCAAAAGAACGACAGCATAAGGTCTTCTTCTAACAGCCTCTGTAAGAGTCCCCCCTTCTTCATACCCAACATATCCAGGAGGAGCTCCAATCAACTTTGAAACATTGAATCTTTCCATAAATTCACTCATATCTATTCTAATTAAAGCATCTTCGGTATTAAAGAGAAATCTTGCAAGTTGCTTAGCAAGCTCAGTTTTCCCTACTCCAGTCGGTCCAAGGAAAAGAAAAGCACCCAAAGGTCTTCTCATATCACGCAAACCAGCCCTACTTCTTCTTATCGCCTGGGAAACAACCTTAACAGCTTCATCTTGTCCAACAACTCTCTTTTTGATCTCTTTCTCCATAGAGAGAAGACGCTCTGTTTCTTCCTCTTTCAGTCTCTTAAGAGGAATCCCTGTCCAGAGGGAAACAACCTCTCTAATATCATCTTCTGTCACTTCAACGCTTTTAAAACTTCCATACTTACCCCATTCTTGTAGACTTCTCTCTAACTTCTCCTCAAGTTCATCCCTCTTATCCCTAAGTTCAATCGCAACCTCATATCTGCCTTCTTCTCTTGCTTTAACCAATTTCTCCTTAACTTCTCTTAGCTCCTCTTCTAATTTTACAATCTCATCAGGAACCTTTGTCTCTCTCAATCTTACCCTTGCTCCTGTCTCATCCAGAACATCAATAGCTTTATCTGGAAGATTTCTACCCTGAATGTATTGAGCAGAAAGTTTAACCGCCACAGCAATCACATCATCAGGATAAATAACCTTATGAAAATCCTCATATTTACGTTTAATTCCTTTTAAAATCTCTATTGTCTCTTCTATCGTAGGAGGCTCTACAATAATCATCTGGAGCCTTCTTTCAAGAGCTCCGTCTTTTTCAATATATTTCCTATACTCTTCATGGGTTGTTGCACCAATCGTTTGAATCTCTCCACTTGCAAGAACAGGTTTTAACATATTAGAAGCATCTATGGCTCCCTCAGCAGCTCCAGCACCTACAATAGTGTGAATCTCATCAATGAAAAGAATATAGTTAGATTCTCTTAATGAATCTAAAATCTGTTTTAATCTTTTTTCAAATTGCCCACGATATTTCGTTCCTGCAATAACAGAAGCAAGATCTAAAGAAAGAATTCTTTTATTCTGCAAAACCTTAGGAACTCTACCAGAAACAATTCTTTGGGCAAGACCTTCAACTATTGCAGTTTTACCAACCCCAGGTTCTCCAACAAGAACAGGATTATTTTTCTTTCTCCTACACAAAGTCTGAATAACTCTTTCAATCTCTCCCTCTCTTCCAATAACAGGATCAATTTTCCCCTCTCTTGCAAGTTCTGTAAGATCCCTGGTATAAAACTCTAAAGTTCTATCAGAAGACTTAGTCTTTTCTTTATCCTGAGGTATTTCTCTCTCAAAAAGGTCAAGAAGAATTCTCTTTGCAGAATAATATTCAAGAGGTTCTAACCGTAAGATTTTAACAAAACTACTTTCTTTTGACTTAAGCAATGCCAAAAGTAGATGTTCGGTTCCTATTACCTGTTTACCAAGCATCAAAGCTTCCTCTTTTGCCTGCTCCATAATGCTGATACAGCTTTCAGACAACCCAATAGGTTCATCTGATTTCATTCTTTCCTCATTAATACTAAGGAACTTCATAATCCTGCTCTCGGCCATATCAATATCTATCCCCAACTCATCCATTATTGTAACAGCTGTATTGTTACGATGTTTTAGCAAAGCAAGAAAAAGAATTAAAGGAGTTACTTCTTCTAAATCTGCTCCTTTAGCTATATCCTTTGCTATCTTTATAACATCTATAAGTTTTTTCGTAAAACCTTCATCTATGAACATTTTTCTCCTCCTAAATTACTTCTTATTAATTTTGCCCTAACAATATTTTCTTCTTTAATGTCATTAATTTCTGGATTTAAAACCCTTATATATCCTGGTAAAGCTTGCAAAATCCATTTATTTAACTCTTTTATATTTATATCTTTTATAATCCCCAAACTCAAACCAAGCCTAACAGCTGAAGATAAATTCAAAAACTCATTTATAGATAGCATTCTTGCATTCTCCAATATACCATAAGACCTACAAATTTTATCTTCAGTTTCATATCCCGCTTTTTGGGTTAAATACTCTCTACTTGCGACTTCTTCTTTAATAACATCCTTTATTTTTCCTTCAAACAAGTCTAATATTTCCTCCTCAGATATCCCAAGAGTAAATCTGTTACTAATCCTAAAATAGCTTCCCGCAACATTTTCTTCAATATTAAAAATTCCCTCAATATGAAAAAGGGAATCCTCAATATCCTCAATAACCTCTACAATCTCTCCTGTAATAACAAGGGCAGGTAGATGAACTACCGAAGAGACAATCATTCCGGTTCCAAGCTTCTCAATTGAAGAAGTAAGAAAACCCAATTCCTCATCATAAGCAAAACCAAACTCCTCATTCAATTCATCATCTAACCTATCACATTCTGTATAAGCATCCCTAACCAATAATTCAGGGCAAAAACAAGAAATCTCAACATGCTCTTTTCCATTTAAAACACATATCTTCTCTTGGGAGGCATCTAAACCCAACCCAACAAAATGAAAGTTCTTCAAACAATCTTTTGAAATAAATTCTCTTTCCATCAAAAATTGCCTCTCGTTATTATTAAGCTCTCTTAAAAAAATAATATTTTCAAATAAAGGAAGAGCAGAAAATCCTTCTCGTAGTAACTCTAAAATTTCCTCCTTTTCCTTCTCCGAATTTTTGAAATTAAATTTATAGCCCCCCAAGTTACGGTATAAAGAAACCTTAGAGAATAGAATCATATCTGAATAAGGGCCTAATTTTTCAATCCAGGAAGGAAATTTATCCACAAGATAATCAATCACCTTTACCCCTAATGGCTTTAAGTTCCTTTTTTCTTTTTTCAATTTCATCCCTCAACTTAAGCGCTTCTTCAAATCTTTCGCTTTCTACAAAACTTTCAAGTTTCCTCTTTAGTTCCTGAATTTCCCTTTTAACATCCATAATCCTTGAATTTCTAATTGCTTCTTTTCCTCTATGAACAACATCCTTCTGAATCTTCTTTAAGGAAATCTTAATCCATTTATTAAAAGTCTTATAGCAATCAGGACATCCCAGTGTTTTAGTCTCATTATATTCCTCAAAGCTAAGTCCACAATTACCACAAACTTTGTTTTTCTCTCCTATTGGTTCTTCCTCTATTTTACTTTCAATCCCTTTCTCTCTGGCACATCCTTCACAAATATTCATTTCCCGAACCTTATCAGAATCTACTTCATAATACTTAAATTTTGCCTCATTATTACCACATAAATCACACTTCATCTTAACCTTCCTCCACTTAAATTATATATCTTTTTCCCCATTTGTGCAACCCTCTCGTTATGGCTAACAAGAACAACAGTCATTCCCCTCTCTATATGTATCTCTTTAATCATCTTCAAAACAACCTCTGCGTGAGCTTCATCTAAATCTCCCGTGGGCTCATCTGCAAGAAGCAATATGGGTTGAGTTATAATAGCACGAAGGATAGCCACTCTCTGGCATTCCCCCCCTGAAAGAGTTCTTGGCTTAGCATAAATCCTTTCCCTAAGATCCACAATAGAAAGCAATCTTTCTGCCTCTCTATAAGCCTCTTTAAGATCCCTGCCTTTCATCAAAAGAGGGATTGCCAAATTTTCTAAAACCGTAAAATCAACAAGAAGATGATGAAACTGAAATATAAAACCTATTTTTTCATTCCTTATTCTTGCAAGTTCTTTATCTTGGTATTCATAAAGAGACTTCCCCTCAAGTAAAACCTCTCCTTCATCAGGATGCAAAAGTCCACCCATTATATTAAGAAGGGTGCTTTTCCCAGATCCTGAAGGTCCTGTTATGGTTATAAAATCTCCTCTTCTTACCTCTAAATTAATTCCCTCCAGGACTCTTACTTCTTCAGTTCCAGAAACAAATTTCTTCTTAACATTATTTAATTTTATTATCTCACTCATTTCTAATCGCATCCACAGGATCAAGATTAGAAGCTTTTATAGCTGGATACAAAGCTGCAAGCAAAGAAAGAATAATAGCAGAAAAAGCCACCAAAACAAAATCAAAGATTTGCATTTTCACTGGTAATTTAGTAAGGAAATAAACATCGGAAGGTAAATCAATAAATTTGTATTTTCCCAAAAGGAAGCATAAAATCCAGGCAATTATAATACCGCCTATTGTTCCACTTCCCCCAACTAAAAGACCAGCAAGCAAAAAAATCCTTCTAATTAAAGAAGCAGAAGCTCCCAACGCCTTAAGAATTCCTATTTCCCTCATCTTCCCAAGAACAATCAAAACAAGAGAAGAAATAATATTAAAAGCAGCCACTATTATTATTAAGATCAATATTATAAACATCACCTTCTTTTCTATTTCCAAAGCCCTTAAAAGAGTTCTATTCCTATCCATCCAGCTAATAGCTCTATAAGGAAAACCAAGTTCCCCAACAATATCAATTGAAATCTCTTGAGCTTTATATGGGTTCTCTAATGTAAAATCTACGCCTGTAACCCCATCAATTCCAAATAGTTTTTTCGCCTCTTCAAGAGAAATTATGGCTAAAGTTGCATTATATTCATACATACCCATATCAAAAACTCCTGCAAGCACATAATCTCCAGAAGGAACTATAAAACCAAAAGGAGTTGCAGTAAAAGAAAAAGGAAAAGATATAGTAATTGTGTCTCCAACTTGAGCCCAAAGACGATCTGCCAAGTAGTTCCCAAGAATTACTTTCTTCCCAGAAAGGTCAAAATTCCCCATTTTAATATTTTTGGGAATATCTGAAACAAGAGAAAACGAATTAGGATCCACGCCTCTTACTAAAGCTCCATCTGTTCTTTTATTATGCTTTAAAAGAGCTTTTTCTAAAATATAAGGAGAAGCTTCCTTAACTCCTCTTACTTTTCCTCTTACACTCTCAACAACCGCCTCCCAATCAGAAATGGGTTCCTCTCCAATCCTCATAATAGTTAATGGAGAACTTCCTCCAAGAACCTTATTCTTAAGATCACTCTGCATCCCATTCATCACAGAAAGAACAACCAAAAGCGTTGCAACACCTAAACCTATTCCTCCTCCTGCAAAAAGTGTTATTAAAGATCTGAACCCCTCCCCCTTTTTAATCCGAACATATCTCCGAGCAAGAAAAAAAACAAGGTTAAATAGGTTTTTCATCTTAAAGGATTAGTATATCACTTTTACTTCCCAAGGCAAGGGGCTATAATTATCTTTCATCACTTTCACAAACTTTCAATGAAATGTTTAATTCCTTTTATATAAGTTTCTTTAGATTCAGAAAAAGAAGAATTATGAAACCCCTTAACTTTGAGAAACTGCTTAGGAGGCAAAGCCTCTTCAAATAATTTTAAACCATGATAGAAAGGAATAAGATCATCCTCTTCACTATGTATGATTAACTTTGGAGCTCTTATTTTCTTTATTCTTTTAATGGATTCAAAACGATTGGAGATAAGAAACCTTGGGAAATGGAAACCGAAAATATCATAACTAAGACTCCGAATAGATTGAAAGGTACTATCTATTATAATTCCACCTAAGTCTCTTATTACACTACCAACAAAAATAGCAACAGCTCCTCCTAAAGAGTTACCAAAAAGAACAATCTCATTTTTTTTAAAACCTCTTTCTCTTAAATAAGATATGGCCCCTAAAGCATCATAATAAAGACCCCTCTCAGTTGGAATCCCATCGCTTTTCCCAAAACCCCTGTAATCAAAAATAAAAACGTTGTATCTCATTAAATTCAATTCTCTAACAATCTCTATTCCAGAAGAAATATTTCCAAAATTCCCATGGCAGAAAAGAATAACTTTTTTAGAAATACCCTTAAAAAACCAGCCATTAAGCAAAACGTGGTCGCGAGAAGAAAAATTGACATCCTCAAAATCAATCCCAAATTCAGAAGGATAGACAAAAAAATCCTCTTTTGGGCGATAAATCTTTACATGTTCCCAATACTTAATGAAAAAGAACAAGAATAAAAGAGAAAGAAAGAAGAAAAGAAAGGAAAGCATTAAATTTATTTAAAAAAATAAAGTTAGTCGGAGCTTCCTCCGACTGCACTTTTTTCTTTACTTTCCTCCCTCTTCTTCTTTCTCTCATCGCTATTTCTTCTTACATAATCAGTATGGTAAAAACCTTGCCCTTTAAAAATTATCCCAGCCCCCACTCCTATAAGTCGCCTAACTTCCCCACCACAGGTAGGGCATTTCCTTAAAGGAGGTTCTTTAATGCTCTGAAATCTCTCAAATCTATATTTACATTCTAAACATTCATATTCATAAGTCGGCATCTACACCACCTCCTTTTAAAAATATATTCTTATCTTCATTTGTCAAGAGAAAGTTAACAAAATTCCTATTTATTTCCAAAGTCCTGTTGTATTTAGAGAAGCTCGAAGACTTACATAAGAATTATCCCCAATTATTATATGGTCATCCACCTCTATCCCTACAATTCTCCCAACCTCTATCATTCTCTCAGTAAGCCTTACATCATCATTACTTGGCTTTGGATCGCCGGAAGGATGATTATGAACCAATATTATAGAAGCAGCCGAATTCTGAATAGCTGCTTTAAAGATTTCTCTTGGATGAGCAATAGAACTATCCAAATTTCCTATTGAGATATCATCAATACTAATTAGCCTCTTTCGTGTATTTAAAGACAAAATTTTAAAATACTCTTTCTTCTTATTCCCCATATCATCTTTGAGTAACTTAAACACAACCTCAGGATTGGTGATTTTAGAGTTATATCTATCTTCTTTATTTAACGCCTTCTCACCCAATTTAAAAGCGGCTTTTAATTTACAAGCTGTAGCAAAACCAATCCCATAAATCTCTTTTAATTCTTCTATAGAAGCTTCTTTAATACTGGAAAGATTTCCAAATCTCGCAAGAAGATTCTGGGCAATTGTCAAAACATTACTTCCCTTCCTTCCTCTTTCAATAACTAAAGCTAACAACTCCTGAATTGAAAGATTATCCACTCCCAAAAGCTTCAATCTCTCTCTTGGCCTATCTTCTTTTGGCAAATCACGGAGAGTAAACGACTTATTATTCATCTTTTCCCCATTCTACAAAGGAAATTTATATTCCTCAAACTCTCCGGAATTCCTCTTCCACCATTTAATAAAAAGCCTTTTCTCATCTAACTAAAACAATCTTCCTAATATCCGCCAAAAAACCTCCCACTTCCAATCTACAAAAATATATACCACTTGATAAGTTTTTAGTATCCCATAACTTATTATAAACACCTTCTTTCAGTATTTCATCATTAACAATTGTCTCTACTTCTTCCCCAATCAAATTATAAATCTTCAAATTCACTTGTGACCTCTTCAGAATACAAAAAGAAATTTCTACATTTAAACCAAAAGGTACTTGTTTTAAAGAAAGAATTCCTTCTTTTTTATTTGTTACCTCCCCAACTCCTAAACCACCAGTTGTGGTATATCCTATAATTCCAAGATCTGCTGTAAACCAACCGGTCTCAGCATCTAAGAAAAAGATGCTGAATACTGGGTTAGTGTCAGAAAGAAAAGGTATTTCCTGCAATTCCCAGCTTGTCCCCCCATTTGAAGTATAAAGAATCCCGTTCCATCCTGGGTTTCCTGGTGCATTCGCTCCAATCCATCCTTTATTTGCATCCAAAAAGAACAAACATCTATATTGTGTATTTTCTGGCAATCCTGTATTGGTTATTAATGTCCAGTTTTCTCCACCATCAGTTGTTTTTAAAATCTTGCCCTCCCCCACAACCCAACCGTTATTCAAATCAACAAACTGTAGTGCGGAAAAACCTGTTCCACTTGGATCGGCATATTGATTTGTCCAATTCCAACCTCCATCTGTTGTCCGTATAATTCCGTATGGAGGAGAAGCCATGTGAGCATTATTAACTCCCCAACCATTATTTTCATCTACAAAATAGAAAATACCTCCTGTTGGTGGTCCGCCCCCAGCTTGAGTAATATTAACCCAGTTATTTCCTCCATCAACACTTTTTAAAAACGTCGCCATCCCACTATTTGGATTAAAAATAGAAGCCCAACCCACCATATTATTGACAAATTGAATTTGAACACCCATATCACCCGGATTATTGGAAAGACCTACTTTATCCCAGTTACTTCCTCCATCTATGGTTTTGTAAACAACCGCACCCTTTGCATCTTCAAAACCCATCCCAACAGTCCCTATTTTCCACCCCCTAAGTGGACTAACCCAACACATTGTAATAGAGGGATCTGACAACGACCAAACAGTGTCATTCGGGAAGGAGTTCCTTAATATCCAATTTCCACCACTACTGCTATTTGTATAAAGAAATCCTGCGCCTCTACTAGTTGAAATCCAAACCTCATAAACATCTCCTCCTGAACTAACAGCCTCTACCTTACCAATCATTGCCTCTTCCCCATATCCAAGAGGATTTGTCTGGTGTTCCCAACCAGATTGAGCGAATACTGCAATACAGAACATACTTAAAAATTTAAAAAAATTTCTCATTTTCACCTCCTTTTAAAGATTACATACATTCTCTTAAAAGTCAAGTTTTAAACTTGACAGATAAAAAACAAAAAATAAAATAAAGATTAAAAAATGAACTTTTTTAATCTCCTTGGAATCGGTTTTGGGTTATCAATGGACGCTTTCTCCGTATCAATAATAAATGGTTCTATAATCAAAAAATTAAAAATTCGGCATGCATTTAGAATGGCCTTTTCTTTCGGTTTTTTCCAAGCTTTAATGCCTATGATAGGATGGTGCATTGGTCTTTCATTTATAAAATATATTCAAAATTTTGACCATTGGTTTGCCTTTTTATTACTTTCTTTTATTGGAGGAAAAATGATTTACAAGTCGAGGAGAATCAATGAAGAAATTAAAAAAGATTGTATTACATTTATAGAATTATTCATTCTTTCGATTGCGACAAGTATAGATGCTTTAGCTATTGGATTGAGCTTTTCCTTCTTACAGGTTAAAATAATCATTCCAGCTTTAACAATCGGTGGGATTACCTTTATAATTTGTCTAATTGGATTTTACATTGGAGATAAAATTGGGAATTTCATTAAAACAAATATGGAACTCTTTGGAGGATTAATCCTAATAATCATTGGAATTAAAATTGTTATAGAACACATAACTATTTAAAATCCAAAAACTATAGTTGTTTCTACTCGGAAGTTTTCATTTTATAAGGACAACCTTTTCAACTAGTTCTCTTCTCCCTGCACTTAATTTAAAAAAATAAATTCCAGAAGAAAACTTGCTTAAATCTAAACTTATCCGATGAATCCCTGAAGCGTAAAAAACATTATTAAAAACTCTCTCAACCTCTCTTCCACATACATCATAAACTTCCATACTAACTAGTCCATCCTCTGGAATTACAAACCTTATTTCGCTTACCCTTAAAATAGGATTGGGAATAACTTTTAAGCTTAAAGGAATTTTTTGGGAATCAATAAGAACCGAAGAAGATGGATAATAGTCTGTAACAAGGCAATCATCTATCCAAACCTCTGCCCTATTCCCTTCCCACCAATCAAGATTTGTTGCGCCAAAATGAATTTCAGTTGGAGGAAAAGTATCTTGGCCCTGTGAACTATCATATGTAGACCAGATAAGTTCTCCATTCAACCACCAAGCATAAAAAGGATTTTCGCCGCTTAAATCTACCAACATCACAATGTGATGCCATTTTTCTCTTCTAATATATTGGAGATTCTCTTCTTGACGATGTCGCTCTCCATCTCTACCACGATAAGCCATTCTCAACATAAACAGACTATCTGGTATTTCCATATGAGGGGGGTGTGTCTCTAAGTTTGCTCTATCTCTCCAAGGACCCTCCTTAACATAAGCCTCCATAAAATACAACCCACCCACGACAACATTGGACTTCTCTTTTGAGCCATTCCGTAACCAACAACTATACCAAAGCTTTTTCCCAGTAGGCCAGGAAATAACCTTCGATGTATAAGCACATCCACCTTGAGTCCCATCTGACAATTCGAAACGACCACTATGCTTCCCAGTATGAGTAATAACCGTATCATCAATTGCATATGCTTCCCCTACACCTCCATAAGTTTCAGTCTCATCCCAGTTTATAAAATTACCAGAAAAATCTTGCCCAGCCTCGTAACCATCCTGAAAGAAAATGGTATCAGCATAAAGGAAAGAAAAAAATAAACCATTTAAAACAAGAAAAAACCTTTTAAGGATTTTTGTTTTCATAAAATCACTCCTTTTCAATTAAAGATAAATATATTTTCTTAAATTGGCAAGGGTTCAGTTTTGGATTAACGCTTATTGACTATTATATCTTTCCCCCAAACCTTCCATCCTTACAATAGGATAATCCTTTCACGTTTTCTCTCCCAATATTTAAAAAATCTAATAACTCTTTAATAATCTTCCCTGATTTTCCTTAATCCAAAGAAGCCACTTGGATAGAAGTCTTTTACTCTTCATCAACCTTACCAGTAGTCGGTTTGAAATAAAAAGTTAATGGCTTATTATTGTTGTAAATATCATAATAAAAAATAAAATCGCTTTTTTCAGGGGTGAAATTAGGACTACCAAATGGGATTCTCTGATTATTTCTTTCGTCATAAATGGCAAAACTTTTATAGCTAAAATATACTGAGAATAAATACCCCTTCTGCAAACAATATGGTCTCAAAAATTCATCTTTACTTATTTTCTTTGCTTTCTTAAGCCCATAGTACTCTTTAATATTTATCCTATCTTCTCGCCACGCTTCCAAACTAACTAAGTCAATTTTCCCTTTAATCTCATCAATTTCATACATCTTCTTAAATATTAATGAGTCATTGGAAACACATTTAATACCAATCATTTTTGGAACATGTACCTTATTAACAAAATGAGGAGATTCAATATATGCAAAGTTAGGATAGATTATAATGCTATCTAAAGGGGTAGCTATCCTTAATATAACATCAGTTTCAAATGCAAAGTCCTGTGCAGTCAATTTAATACCCAAAGAATCGTCTTTATAAACATATCCATAACCGTATCTACACTCAACTCTATCTAAAGAGGGTCGCTCCAACATATACAACCAGCCTGGATCAGCAGTCTTGCAAGAACTCATAAAAAAGCTAATAGAATTAAAGATATAGTATTTATAGATTTGAAGATTGTCTTGCCTGGTATAAAATAAGATTTATTACCAGAAAAAATATGCTTAGTCGCTAAAACTTTAGTCATTATATAATGATTTAAATGCATAAATTTTACTCCTCCTTTTTACATTTTTTAGAGAACCTTACTCATAAAATTAAATGCCTTTTCAAATATTTCAACTAACTACGCTACCCTTTCATAATTTAAACTGACGATTCACTCCTTACCAATCAATTCCCATCATTGCATCGTAGATATCTATTTTAGCTCTATTAAAACATTGTACCTCATAAGGATTATCCCAATAACCGTATAAACCTGAAAAAAGTTGATAGGTAGAATAATAAATCCAGCTACCTCCGAATCTCATCTCCCAAATGTGTGTAAATTCATGTACCTTAGTTCTAAGTGTTGGCTCGTATCCCTTATATACAACATTATAATTTGCCATACCATGCGCAAATTTTGTATCCACCATTGACCGAGATATTGGCCCACCCTCAGAAACCCATGCTAACGCTTGCCAGTTCCATGATACTTTACCTCCCCCTTCTATCTCACTTATCAACTCAAGATCACCAATAATATTCCCAATATTTGCTCCCAACCAATCACCATTGGTAGGTATATTTACAGGACCTACACCAACATAATCAAACCCTGAACCTATAAATGTGCCTACTGCTTGAGTTCCTACATACGCAAGAGTTGACCCTCCTAATGCATCCGCTACATACAATACTGCGATACTCCATATGAGTGTCTATGGGGTCAGACCTTGAAATGTGAAATGATGGTTTCAATATCTCTCCTTATTCTTCTTCTCTCTTCCATTATCTTTTCCATATCTCTGTATGACTTACTTACTGCGGAGTATGTTATTTTAAATGCCTCCCCTATCTCTTTATTGGTTAACCCTGTTAGTCTCTTAGATAAATATATCGCTGCTTTTCTCGCAAGCAAGGGCTTTTTCTTCCAAGCGTATACCTCTTCTGGCAATCTCTTAAAAAGTTCAGCTGTTTCTTTGACTATTTCATCTACTGATATATAATTGGTTAACTTTTTCTTGTAGGAAATTTCTCCTCCTTTTTGCTGTTTTAAGTCCTTTATTGTATCTTTTATAAATTTTACCCCTCCAAGGACAAATCCGGCGTAAACTTTATCCAAAATATCGGGTTTTTTATCTATCCCATCCAATACAAATTGTTTATATCTCGAAGGATTAATCTTAATATATTTCTTTATTTCTTTTTTATCTATTATTGTTTTTCTCCTATCGGTGATATATTCATTAAAACTGGACCATTTATAACCTTCAGGAGTTTTAGATACACCGGCTCTCACAGGATTTAAGTGTATATACCTTGTTAATTCTAAAAAATAACTATCTCCATCAACTATTATAGATTTATACCTCCCTTGAAACAAATGACCGCTTCTATTCCTCTTTTTATTGTAATAGACAGTATATGCAGTGTTTATATACTGCATTATCCTTGAAAGGTTAGGCTGTGTGGTCTCTATCAACAAATGATAATGATTCGTCATTAAACAATAAGCGTAAAGATAAAAATTATACTTTTCTTTCGCCTTTAGAAGATATTCCAAAAACTTCTCATAATCATATTCGCTGATGTATATCCTTTTCCTGTCGTCTCCCCTGCTCGTGATATGATATAAGTAACCTTCCCCCTGCAAGCGATATGGTCTCGCCATACCGATATATTATTCGCTTATTCCTTTTTGTCAATCTTTTCACATTTCAAGGTCTGACCCTGTTACTCTCTCTTTATCTTCATTTGCATCCTTTCCAAAAATCAATAAGGGTAAGCGTCTTCTCTTAAAGAAAAAATATACTGATAGTATATGTTTTCTTCCTCCCCTTTATGAAACCATACAGCAAATTCAGCATAAGGAAACTTCGGTATATCGAAATCAATTTTGAACTGAGTGTTCTTTTCAAAGTCTCCATGAATAAACTGCCGAAGGTCTTTAATAACCTTTTTACAGGTATCATTAGAAGGTAAAATTTTCTGCAGCTCAGTAATAATTGACTCTTTAACAGTTGAATCTTCCGAAAATAGGAGCTTACCACTAACTATGATAGTATTTGGAGACACATTCTGATATTCCTTATATATTTCCTGATTATAGATTTTTTGAACATCTATAGGGCCATATAAAAGATCGACACAGTCTTTAGGTATTGTTTCTTTAGTCTTTTTTACGAAATCTTTTAGCCGTCGGAGTATCACTACAGCTACTTCATCATCAATTTCTGCTTTACTGTTAAACTCCTTCTCAAGCAAGCTAAATTTTTCATCTATTGCCTTATTAACATTCACTCCATAAATTTCAATCTCTTCGTTCGGAATCACTTTATATCTATATTCCTTAAAATTTTGTTTTATTTTTGTCTCCTTACAATTCATTGCAAATAAGATAAGAATAAAAGAAATTATAAAAAGTCCATTTTTTCTCATTTTTTCTCCCTCTAATCTCATTTCCACAAGTTTTCCATCCATGTAGGAAATCTTATTATTAGTAGTTTCCCTTCTGGGTAATTCTCAAAATTCGATATCCAATCATTATAGTAGATCCAAGTTTCGGGATCCTGAGTCCTATATTCTTTATTACCAAGAACAGTAGGGACTGTGATACAACCCTCTGACCCAGTTCCACCTATATCTTTTTTTCTACTTCCAGCATGGATCCATAACCTATCGGCTGCTTTTTCACCATAATATTTAGATCTGGGATTTATATTTATCTCTTCTGTGGGGACTTTACCTCCACTGTTAATCAATAATGCTTTATGCGGAGCAAAAGACTTCCCAGCAGGTTTAGTATCCAGTTTATAATCATATAGACGCCAGCTTCTCGCAGCCGCATTTGTTCCAGGTACGTCTGCTCTGGTCTTTGAATAATACACTCCATTAGGAGCGAGGGACATAGCGGCTAATTCTGGACGATTCATCGCCGCATAAGAAATCGCATTGGAGAAGCTTCTTGGGAAACTACGCCAAACATATTGTGTTGACCCATATTGTGCACTCTGATCATATTCAACCGCTAATATAAATTCACCATTAGGATCTTTATATCTGAATGGGTCGTTTACACAGTAAACATATGGATTTATAGATTGTGGATTGCTTAACTCTAAACCTCCCGGCATAAGCGTATGCGGATCAGGACTCAAAAATCTCCCAATATTCCCAGAATAATACCTCGCACCAAAGTAATGGAGTCCTGTCGGGTCTTTCTCTTTGGAGGTGAATTCACGATTGTCGGAGAGACTTCCAGATTGCCATTTCAGGTTCCCAAAAGCTTCGTATTGTTTTCTCTTTAGAATGCTTCCGGTTTTATCAGTAATCATAATGGGTGAACCCAAGCGGTCAAGATGGTAGAAATATAAGCTCCCATCAACTTCTTTTGCAAGGAGACGGTTACCTGCATAAATGTATCTCGTTGGAGGCGTCCGAGTAGAACCCGATTCACAACGAACATTATCAACCCAAAGTCTACCTCCACCTTCAAACCTCAATACCGTAACCTTAAAATTCATTGCATTCTGAGGCACATCACTCTTATTAACAGTCACAGAAAGCTTCGTCCAGTCTTTAGTCCCAGTTACCACTGATGAAGACTTAACACTAAGTTGGGTAGACCAATTCACATCCCAAAATTCAACCATTATCTTCACTCCACCAGTTAAATTCTCCGCCTTTACCCAACAAGAAGCAGTGAAAGGCTTCTTCACCTCTGAAAGAGAAAAATTCTGCATCCAACACTCAACATTCTGCATCGTTGAAGAAAAATTCGGAGAATAAAGAGAGTACTTACCCTCCTGAGACTCACTCGAAGTCACATTCCAGTAAACATCCACTGGCCACTTACCCCAACCATCTGTATTACCACTCTCAAATCCAGGATTCTTGAGAATGTTGGGAGAATCGTCTTCCTCAAAAATTAAATTCCCAAAGTTGTCGTAAAAATAATTACTTGTAAAAGATCCAGAACCATACTGCTCTACCTCTTGCCTTATTCTTTGATTACCTTTGTAATAATACTTATAAGTCTCATCAGGAGTAACAAGCACAGTCATATTACCATCTACATCATAACTAATATTATCCACTACACTACTAATCCCAACAACTCTTCCGTTCGCATCATAAGAATAAGTCCTCTCCCCATCACTCTTTAACTTATTTGTCCCTGAATAATAGGTATACTTCTTGCTCCCATAATCAACCTCAAGCCTATTCCCTACTTTATCATAAAGATATGTATGCTCATAAGTCCCAGGCTCCCCAGTAACCCACTCCCTAGTAAGTCTCCCAAGAGCATCATATTTAAACGTGCTTGTCCTCGTATTACCTTTATATATACTTATAAGCTCCCCACGCTTGTTATACAAAAATTCCCTCTGATAAGGATCAGAAACACCTTTAATCTCCATCCAATTCATCCAATTCCTCGGCTTATATGCAAATGTATCCTTAACCCCACTAGGAAAATTAATACGACTCAAAAGCCCTGCCGCTGTGGAGGAAAGAGATACCTGAGTCTTTCCACCTATCTTAAGATAGGAAATATTCCCAAATTGATCATAACCATACTCCACTGGGTAATTATCAGGATATCTTAACTCCGTTACCCTCCCTTTTAAGTCGTAGGAATATTTGAAATCCAACTCCTTCCCATAAGGAGTAAACGGAATAACCTTCTTTTGAGCAAGATTCCCAAACATATCATAAAAATAAACCTCCCTTAAATTAGCATTCTGGAAACCTGTCAACCTTCCCTTAGGATAATTTAAATTTGAAGGAGGAGTATAGGTTACACCTTTTATTGTATAGTTATCATAGAAATATTCCTCAAGAGTATCTTTAAGAACAGAGTAAGGAGGTGATTTATACCCACTCCCTATTATTAAAACATCTTTAATTTCATCCTCCCAATTCCCACAGGGATAACCGCACGGAAAAGCACCTAAAGCTTTGCCTGTATGAGTAATTTTTATTCGCGTAATGATATTCCCGTAATTCTTAGGCTTAAACCGATAATTATACTTGTTAAGCTCATAACCCCAAGAGTTTGCAGATAAAGAACCTTCATATATTTCAATTGTCTTAATAAAAGTATCAATAGGATTTGAAAAATACACTTCTAAGGAACACTTCCCTATTACATACTGAGAACCATCACCATATACAACTCCACATCTCGCCATAAAACTTATTTGAACATCTTCCCAGCTAGATATATCTAAATTTAACTCCCACTCCGCTGAACTCTCATATTCCGGAATAATCTCCTTGATCTCAGAATCATATAAAAGAGTGTCTGTTACATTAACTATAGGGGGAGTATATAAGCATGGTTTCCCTTTTCTTTTGATCCTACCTAATTCATCATATTCATAAAAGATATTCTCCCCTCCATTCTGAACGTGAAGCTTTATCTTACCGTCAGGATAATACTCAAATAAATCCTTCCCCCTATCAGGACCATTACTCTCTAATAACCGCCCAAGCCAGTCATATTTAAAGGTTGTTTGTTTGCCTTCAGCATCTTTTATTTTTGTAAGGTTTCCATTGACATCATAACTATAATAAGTCCAATTTCCAAGAGCATCCAAAACACTTATTAAATTACCAGATGCATCATTAACCAATCTGGTGCGGTAACCCATCTCATCATAAACATCCGTTGTATCCCTTTTATACTCATATTCCACAACCTCCCTTCCAGATTCGTACGAACTCTTTGGATATTCTATCTCCCTCACTCTCTTAAGAATATCAAATTTCTTTTTAACTGTATCCGCTTGAAGAGCAGTGCTAAATCTCGGAATTGTTTCTTTATTCAAATTCCCATTCTTGTCATAAAAATACTCCTGAATTATCTCTTTCCCAGAAAGCGAAGGTTGTTTAGTCTTCTTAAGTCTTCCCAGTCCATCATAATAATAATAGGTAACATCTGCGCTCGAGAAGGAAGAACGTTCTTTTGCCCAATGCTCAAAATCATTATATTCATATTCCCCAAGAAGTTTATATTCCCCAGAAGTTCCTTTTCTATAATTTACCAATCTTCCATAAACATCATAATAAAATTCACTAATTACTCCATTTTTATCGGTAAAGCTCCTAAGATTACCCTCTTTATCAAATTTTAAAGTCTCAATTGATCCATCTGGATAGACCTTGTGATACGGGAATACCGCATCATCATCATAGACAAATTGATAGGTGTTATTCATATAATCTTCCATTTCAACAAGATTACCACAAATGTCATACCAGTATTCCTTTGAACGAGTCTCATTCTCATTTATCCACTCGGTCTTTTTGGTAAGGTTTCCACGATACTTATAACCTGTATTAAAATATTCAGAATTATGAAAAGTCACTATTTCTGGATAACCATTAAAACAGCTAATATCCTTTAATTCATTCTCATCATACTCAAACTCTGTGTGATTAATTAAATTCCCATTATTACTATATTTCCTTATTGAAGCCGGAAGATGAACTAATAACCTACTATAAATAGTATCTCCTTTCCAATCCTTAAAATATCGATAATCCTTCTCATATTGAAAATCCTTCTCTACCCTCCAGTTATCGTAGGAATCAACGTCGTCATAAATAAACCTCTTATTACACCATCCCTCCCACCACCTATCAGGGGTTTCAGGATAAATAATCGTATCCCACTCCATCCCATAATACTCAACATATCCATGAAACATACATTTCTTCTCATTACCAAAATTGTCGTAATCATATTCATATAGCTCAAAAATATCCCCAACCCCTATTACCGTGTCAGATGGATTCTTCTGAATCGCTCTATATTTTAAAACAGGACGCAAAACACCCGAAGGAAGAGTGGTCTCATCTTCCTTCGGAGAAAGTCTATTCTTACCTTTGTTACCTATAACCCAATATAACCACTCTAATTCCAAAGGCCTTCCGCTTTTGTCAAATCTCATTATCTTATAAGGCCTCCCATACATCAACTGCAGCCTCTTCGGCTCAACTTCCTTAAAAATACTACTTTCTTTACCAAAACTATAATATTTAAAATTTTCCCTTAAATACTTATCATTCACATTCCAGTAAACTATACTATCACCTTCAGGTAAAACTACAGAACATTTCCTATAAATAGGATAAAAAGAAAAACCATCTGAACACCCTCTCGACCACTCTCCTCCCCAGTCTTCCCTCTCTCCAACTGAGCTTTTTTTAAGATCTGTACCACCTGCATAATGATACTCATACCTTAAAATCTCCGAACTTCCAGGAAGCACTACCTCCTTCTTTTTAATTCTACGATACTTAGTTAAACTCAGAGTCGAACTCTCTACTGTCTCATATTCATACCTGTATTCAGCACCATCAGGAGTGATAAACCTAACAAGCTCCCCTGTATTATTATCATAGAAAAACTTATACGAAGGATTTATCTTATATACTCCACTATAAAAATCGTTGCTATAAAAAACTACTGAATCTAAAAGAACTAATTCATGTCCATACCAATATTCTATAGCTTGAGGTATATTTCTCTGTGTATAATAAAACCTAACTTCATAAACACTAACATTTTCACTCACTACCCATCTAAACAACTTGTCCACCAAGAAAAAATCCCATGCACCAGAATTAGGATTATCTATCTCTTTACGCTCAAACCTACACCACGTGGTTGGAGTAATAATGGACTCTGGAATTCTAAATGCATAAGGACGCGACTCACGAAGCTTTTCCCTAATATACTCACGCCATGTAAATCGCACAGAATTACCATTCTTATCTACCATCTCAGTAAGCATACAATTCTGCCTTAAAGGTTCATCAGTATTGAAATCGTAATGAGGATAATTCACACCCTCTCCAAAAATATATCTCCACTCAGGTGTTTAAAAGATAGCCCAATTTCTCTCAGCACAAGGATCACTCGGTAATATCGCTTCACAATCCTCCGCCAATACCCCACCACAATCTCCCATATAAAAACTGTAAGTTCTATCATTAATACGAATCTCACCTACAACTCCTCTCTTCTCCCACCATCTATAGGGAACAGAAAACTCCCCAGGCATTATATTCCAACCTAAACCACAAGTTCCTAAATCCTCTGTAACTATAAACTCATCATTCCCTATAAATTCACTATTGTTCCAACCATAAGTCCAAGTTCCACTAAAACCTCCTATCCCAGCCAAAGATAAAGGAGAACCATGATAAACAAGATAAACATCATAACTTTTGTTACCTCTAATAGGTAAACTGGTAAGTTTTATTTTAATGGATAATAGTCCACTTGAAACATCTATACTCTCTTCCGGAATATTGGCAGAGATACTATTCTTGTTAAAACCTACTTGATAAGTATCTAACCCATATGAGTATTCTAAAACGGTTCCCCCTGAAGAAGACTGAGCACTTGTTGTAATCTTTAAGGAGTCAATAGAATCGGCATTCATAAGAAAGATGATTATTAATAAACCCATAAAATACCTCCTATAAATAAAATTTTAAAAATTAATATATATTCTCCTTCTCTCTACTTTTCCATACCCGCCCAATGATTAAGATCTTTGTTTTTAAAAAATTATACAAAAATAAAAATTTGTCAAGATGAAAAATTTCTAAAAATACTTTTTATTAAGGATAAGGAAACCTGGGTTTTAAAACTAAAAACTAAAAATAGAAACTTCAATTTCCCATAAAGAACTATTGAAAAAATAAGTCTTATTCCTTAAATATATATAAATAAATGTGCATCTTATAAGAAATTAGTAGACTTGACAAATTCACAAAAAAATACTATCATATTTTTGTTATGAAACGATTATTTACTTTTCTAATATTCGCTTTCCTAATCTTGAAGGCAGAGGATGAAAGAAAAATTTCTGTTTCGTTTGAGAATCTCCCGGCTCAAGAGGCTATTCAATTATTGAACCAACAATATGGATTGAACGTTGTTCTACAAGCGGATGTCCAAGGGACTGTAACGCTTTATCTCTCAGATGTAACAGTGGATCAACTTCTATCTACGTTAGCCCAAACTCTTGGATGCTCTGTTACCAAAGAAGAAAATGTTTATTATTTAATCAGAGGCAAAGCGCCAAAAATGGATGTGATTGTAGAAAATGGTCTCCTCTCCCTTGACTGTGAAGATGTAGAAATTGAGCGTCTATTAAAAGAAATCTCAAAAAAAAGTGGATTAACAATAGTAGCTGGAGAGAATGTGAGAGAAATGAGAATTTCAGGTTATCTTAAGGAAGTCCCTATAAAAAAAGGATTAGAAGCCTTTCTCACTTCAAAAGGCTTTGAAATTATAGAAAGAGATGAAATTATAGAAGTCATAAGAGCAGAAGGAAGAGAGAGAGAACGAGGAAAAACTATAAGGAGAAGGACAACCGGTGGAATAAGAATAAGCCAAGACACTTTAATTACTATAGATGTTAAAGACCTGGATTTACAAAATTTTATAGATGAGCTATCTCAGCAAACTGGGATAAATATTGTAACTTATGGAGAAATTACAGGAATGGTTTCAGCAAATATAAAAGACCAACCTATTGGTAAAACCCTCAATCTTGTTTTAAAAGGGACAGGTTATGGGTATAAGAAGACTGGAAATGTTTATATAATAGGAAAAATAGAAGGAAAAATTCCAGGGGAAGGAATAATATCTTCTGTTACTCTTGTTCCGCTTAAATACCTTAAAGCGGAAGACGCATACAAGCTATTGCCACCTTCTATCCCCTCTTCTAATATAAAAGTTGTTGAAGAACATAACTCTCTACTTTGTTCAATGGCTCCTTCTCAGCTTCAAGAAGTGGAAGAATTCTTAAAAGAAGTTGACATTCCTACAAAAAGGGTCAGAATGAGAGCTATTATTCTTTCAGTTTCAAGAAAAAAATTATCAGAATTGGGAATAAAAGCAGGCGAAAAACTCGTTGACTCTTTAAAATTAGCTCCTGGTGAGGTCAAATTGACATTTACAAAAAAAGATATAGATGAAATATTGGATTATATTTCCTCCTCTCTCAATATTGGAACCTCTATAAAAATTCCCGCAGATTTCAGGATAATGATAAATGCTCTTGAACAAAAAGGGATAGCAAAGGTGCATGCAGAACCAAGTATTGTAACAATAAGTGGACAAAAAGCAAGTATCAATGTGGGATGGCAAGGATTTTATCGGACAAGAGTGGGCACCCCAGAAAATCCAATAATTGAAGTCCATTCAGTAGACGCGGGTGTTAAACTACTTATAACTCCTTGGGTGGGGAAAAACAATGATGTAACTGCCGATGTAGAAATAGAGGTCTCAGCAATATCCGGAATTAGTGCAGAAGGATTACCAGAGCTCTCAAAACGTTCCGTTAAAACCACCTTGAAACTCCAAGAAGGTGAAACAGCAATAATAGGAGGTCTAATTCATAAAACGGAAACTGTCACCAAAAATAAAATTCCAATCCTCGGAGATATTCCCCTTATTGGCGATTTTCTCTTTTCTAGTCAATCCGTTAACACAGATGAATCCGAGTTAATTGTATACTTAACACCTGAAGTTATTCCTTGGAATAAGACAGAATGAGAAAATTATTTTTTTTAGTAATTTTACTTGTAATAAATTGCATATCTAATTTTGCAACTTCCCAAAAGACAGATACAATACCTATATATTTCGAAAAAATTTCTGGGAGATATGGTATCTTAGGGGATAAAACACAACTTTATGTGTTAAAGAATTCAAAAGGCAAATTTATCCCTGTGGAAGATTCCTTAAAGGCCAAATATTTTGTTAAATTTCACATAACTTCTTCTCTTTCTGGTCTTAAGAACCCTGATTATAAAATATACGAAGTTATTGCGAAAGTAAAAGCAAAAGAGAGCTCTTCAATAGTTGGAATAACGGAAGCGAAATATAAAGGCAAATGGGAGGATGTGGTTTCTTTTCTCTCTCAAAACACAGGAAGGAATTTGGTTTCTATTTTAAAAAGAGTCACTAAAACTGAAAAACCACCCCTTCCATCTGAACCTGAAGAGGTAGAAGACTCAGAAAATGAGTAAATATCGTAGAGTCATTTCCGCAGGGATAGTAATCCTTATAATTTATTTTTTTCTATTCAGCAATTTAGTGAAAAAAGTAAAAGAAAATAATAAAATACTCCTTGCCACAGAAAAAAAGTTTCTTTCGTACTCCCACGGAGAGGCGCTTTATAGTTACTATTTTTCTTTAGAAAAGTATTTATCAAAAAGACTTAAAGAATATATAGAATTTAAAACACCATCAGAAGGCATAACCCACTTATTATCATTAGCTAAATCTTCAGGACTCACCATAATATCAATCCTTCACTCTCCAGTTATAAAAACAAATCCCTTTTCTTATGTTACTGTGGATTTGGAACTCTTAGGAAAATATTCTGAAATTTGTTCATTCTTATATCAACTGAAATTAGAAGAAACTCGGATAGAGAAAATAAAACTATCAAGAGGTCAAGAAGGAATAACTCTTCAACTTCGTTTAAGACTTTTTCTTTTAGATAATGTCGACAAATAAAATAGTAGGATATTTATTATTCTTAATTTTTATAATTGCATTTTATGTTACCTTACCAAAAGAACCAAGTTCCTCTTTCCCTAAAATTGAAATAAATTTTAAAAAGAAAAAAAATGTAGAAATCCCAAAAATAGAAAGAGATCCTTTTAGATATAAAACAAATTTTTCAGGAGAAATCTCAAAATTTAAGAAAACTTCTTCTATTACTATTAAAGCAATCTTATGGGATCCTAAAAAACCTTCTGCTGCAATTAGTATAAATGGAGAAAAGACAATTTTCGTAAAAGAAGGAGATAAAATAAACAATATAAAGATTCTAAAAATCTATCCAGATAAAATTATAGTTGATGAATATGGCAAAAAGACAATTAATTTTAAATAGAGGTTTTTCTCTTGTTCTTACTTTAAATATTATTTTCGTAATTTCTTCATTATTAGGCTCTTTCTTACTAATAACCAATCACCAATTTTGGAGATTGAATAAATATGTTGATTGGGAGCAAGCTTTTTATATTGCCTCTTCGGGATCGGCAAAAATCTCAAAGATTTTACCTTCTTCGGAACACAAAGAAACAGACACACTCTTTGGAGGAGAATTAACAATTAAAGCAAAAATAGAAAAGGGTTTTATGGAAATAGAATCCACGGGAAAATTTAAAAAGGAAAAAGTCACTGTTCTCTCAGAATATGGGTCAAAATTAGACTCAAGTATTGCTGATGTTAGGATAATCTTAGAAACAACTCAAAAACCAGAAATATATGGATATATAAATGGTAACATTATGGTTGGAGAGAAGCTACCTTCTTTAAATATAACTGCAATAAAAGAGAAAATTAGTTTATTTACCGCATACATTCAATCTCCCTTTAAGGCAGATACTGAGCTATTCTCCCCTCAGATTTTTAACGACAAAAAGAAAGTTCCAGAGAAAGAAATTATTTTCGTTAATGATGTTGTATTCTTTCAGAGTGATACTTTTGACTACAAAAAAACAATTATAAGCTCTTCAGACATAATAATAGAAAATGGAATTCTTAAGAATCTTACTCTTATTGCTTATGGAGAGGTGAGAATACAAAATGATTCAAAGTTGTATAATGTCTCTATTTTTTCTGCAAATTCAGTTATTTTAAGTGGATACAGTTATTTTTCAGGAGAGATTATCTCAGAAAACGAAATTAGAGTTGCGGAATTCTCTCAGGTGGAAAACTCGTCGGTTTTGATTGCTTATGGAGAGACAAATCAAATAAAATTCACCGAATCAGCCTCCTTTTGTGGGAGTGCAATATCTATAGCAGAGAAAACTATTGCAGGCGGTTATCAAAATATAATCTTAGTAGAAAAATATGCTAAATGTAAAGGATTATTATATTCAACAGGTAAAATTAATATTCAAGGTAAACTGGAAGGCCTTTTATGTGCCCATTCTCTTTATGGAAGAAGCTCAAATGGACATTATGGAAATGTGCTCGAGGGAGAAATCATAGGAGAAATTCCGGAATCAATTTGTCTATCCTACTATTTAAACACACAGAAGATAAAAAGAAAAAGCTGGAAATTAATGTGAAAAAAGGGTTCACTCTTATAGAAATTATTATTTCAATAACAATTATCGCGATTGCTTTTCTTTCTCTTTATCAATTCCTTATAAAAAGTCTCTCCTTTTCAGAGAATATAAGAAAGAAAGAAGTTGCTTTACTTCTTGCAAGAAAAAAAGCTGAGCATACTCTTGGAGGAATAGATTCTCAGAAGGACACTGTTAGCGTAGATACGTTAGATAAAATAATTTATGAGACGATTCTAAAAATGAATAAAGAACTTCCACCTTTATGTAGTGTTAAAGTTTATGTAAACAAGAAAAGAATTTTGGCAATTCAATTCCTGAAGGAACTATAGGATGATATAAATTAGGGTTTAGGATGAAAATAAAGAAATCCAGGAATACTCCAAGTATTTTTACTCAACGTCTCGTTAAAAATAAAGCTTTTACTTTAATAGAGTTAATATTTGCCCTTTTTATTTTCAGTATTCTAAGCACGGTTCTTTTCACTACCCTCTTTCAGATATATAGAAGAACAAATGAAAATAGATGGAAAGATGAATTAACAGAAGAGGGGGTAAAAATATCTAACATAATCCAAAGGAACTTAATAAATGCATGTGAAATTATATTCGCGGACGAAGATAGTCTTACTTTTTTAAATGAAGAAGGTAAAATTTCTTCTTTTTCTTGGAGAGATTCTCTTTTATTTAAATCGAAGGAAAAAATAGTTTCAAAAGAAATAAAGGTTATCTCTTTTAAATTTATATATTATCTTTCACCTAATTTTCTTAATGAAAGTTCTCCCCCGGTTTACTATCTACCTCTTGATTTATTGAGTCTTAAAAAAATAAAAGTTATAGATTGGGAAATAAAACTTAAAAAAGGAAGAACCACAATCCATTTAAAAAGTGGTGTTTTTATTCGGAATATAAGGTTATAGCAAAATCAAAATTTATTACACCTTTTTCCGTTTTTATCTTTTTGATATTTATCTCGCTTACCATCCCAATATCTTGAATTTTAGAACAAAACTCCATAATAGCTTCATGGGTTTTTCCTATCCCAATTAGATTCACAACAAATCCTTTCTTTCTCTCTTCAATTTTTGGTTCACTCTCAAGCCCAAGCAAACAAACATCATCTGGAATACACCTAGATATTTCAAAAAGAAACTTACCCCAAGAAACTCCTCTCCTTATTTCTTCATTCAGCCTTAGCTTCTCCTTCAACTTCATAACTTTAATTTCCATCTTCCTTGCCCTTTCATATGAAGTATTTAATCTATCAATTCGCTGATTAAAAACAAAAATCCAAATCTTCCCCGTAATTAATAAAAATATAGGGATAGATATTAAAATACTAAAAAAATAAACTACACTTATTAAGAATTTCTTTATTCTTAACTCTCTTCTCCGTTCTTCCTTTATTCCGATAAGAAACTTTGGCGTGAGATCGTTTTCAAACTTCATAATTGGAGCAAGTGAGAGCCCATATGCAAGAATCGCTTCAGGGGGGAGACCTTTTGTAGTATAAATCCCTTTAATTTTGGTTTTATAAGAATAGAAATCTTTCTTCAATTCCTTTATCTCTTTATCACTAATATCACCAGTAAAGTAGATTTTCTTTACCGAGCCTACTTTATTTAATAAAATATCTAATTCTTTCTTTAGAGAACTTATCTTTTCTTTTTCTTCATAAAAAACACTTCTCGTGAATGTAATTTTCCTATCTTCAAGGTATGTAAAAATAAACTCTCCTCTTCCAATTTCAACAACTAAAACTATATTCTCTATTTTTTCTTCTTCCATAAAAGGATAGGCAATTGCAAAATTATCTGGAATAATCCCGGAAATTAAGTAATTTTCTATTGGTAAGGTGGTAATTCTTTTTCTTATCTCTTCCTCTTTACCCTCAACAACATAGATAATAGAACCATCTCCTTTAGGAATTGCAAAAACTTTGGTTATATAATCTTTTCCTCTCCCAATTGTAAATTCACTCAAGTTTTTTATTACAAAATTTTTAGCTTCTTCAGGATCTCTATTTGAAAAATTTTTTATTTTTACGAGAAAATTATTTTCTCCAGCATTTACATATATCTCATTACATCTTTTTATTTCTCTTGACTTAAATAACTCATTTAGAGACTGAAACCTCAAAAAAGATATTTTTCCTCTTTCTTTCTCTCTTATTACTAAAATTGCTCTTTCAATATGAACTCCAGCAATTCTCATTTACATCTCCTTGGTTCATAAAACTAAAACTTATTCCCATAATTTTTCCTGTATTCTAAAATCGCTTTGGCAAGTTCCATATCATCTTGGTAAGTAATTTTTATGTTCATAGGATCACCTTTTACCCAGCAAATTTTGTAATTTAGCCTCTCGGCAAAAGCCAGTTCATCTGTAAAAGAATACTTTGAGTATAAATCTACAATCTCCTTTAAAATTTCTCTTCTGAAACCTTGTGGAGTCTGAACTTGAAGCAAGTTCCTCCTTTCTAATGTCCATAAAATTTCATCCTTCTTGTATAGCTTTAAAGTGTCTTTAACCGGAATTCCCGGAGCACAAATTCCTACCTTTTTTACCCCCTCTACCACTTCCCGAATTATATCAACACTAACAAAAGGACGAACTGCATCATGAATTAAAATTAATTCTCCAGAACTCTCTTTAAACCCACTATAAACCGAATCTTGTCTCCTTTCTCCACCCACTACAACTTTAACTTTCTCTCTAAATTCCTCAACTAACTCTTTAACAAATGAAACCTTTTCTTTAGGAACTACAAGAATAACGCTGTTTACTCCATACTCAATAAATCTTTCTAAGGAATAAAGAAATACTGGCTTATTACCCAATAAAGAAAACTGTTTATAGACACCGCCCATTCTCTCCCCTCTTCCTCCAGCCACAATTATAGCTTCAATCATTTCCTTTAAATCTCGCAAAAACCTTTCTTTTAAACTTACTTTCTATTACCCCTTCCACAATACACTCAATAGAAACGGGACGCTCTTCTGGAAAATTCCCTTTTATCTCCACAATTGTCCCATCTTCTAAAAAACCCTCTGCTTTGTCATAACCATAATCCACATAATTAACTCTAATCTTCTCGCCCCTTAATAAGTTAGGCCTCCCAATTTTATCAAGGACTTTTATGTCAATACATTTAATCCCTTGAATTTCAAGCTCATCTTTTACTTCTCCTGAAACAACCGCTGGACAACCTAATTTCCTGCAAAAAAGAGGTAACTCTTCCTTAATAACTTTTGGTTTAAGACCCTTGAAAATTCTCAATCTATCCTTAAAACCTTCAGGCAATTCATTACTTTCTAAAAACTCATCAATCTTTTTTATATCCTTTTCCGATATAACCGGAATTCCTTCAAGAATACCAAATTTGAACAACTCTCCAACTCTTCCATCCTTAATGGCTGATAAATGCACAGCCTTATAACTTTTCCCTCCTTCAATTTTAATATTCCTATACAAAAGCAAAAGTGCAATAACCCATCCCAAAAATCCAAGAATAATTGTAGAGAGAATCATAAACCACAAAACTCCTTTGCTTCATTAATATTATTAACTTTCAGAAGCTCAATCTCTTCAGACTTCAAATCCCCTGCTTTTGAGGGAATAATCATCTTTTTAAAACCAATTCTTTTCGCTTCTTGAATTCTGCTTGGTATAAATGGAACTGCTCTTACTTCTCCAGCAAGACCCACTTCTCCCACCACACAAAGACTAGAGCTAATAGGCTTATCTAATAAGCTGGATAAAATAGAAATAATAATTCCAAGGTCAATAGAAGGTTCAAAAATATTTATACCTCCTGCTATGTTACAGTAAACATCATATCCTCCCATCTCTATCATAAGTCTCTTCTGTAAGACAGCTAATAAAAGGTCAAGTTTCCTTTCATTAAAACCCCTTGCAATTCTTTGAGGATAAGAAAAGCGCGTTGGTATAACAAGAGCTTGAATTTCTACTAAAAGAGGCCTTGTCCCTTCTACAGTAGGAGTAATTACCGAACCTGAAGCTTTTTCTTCTTTCCCAGAAATAAGATATAAGGAAGGATTTGGAACTTCTTTCAATCCTTTTTCATCCATATCAAATATTCCAATTTCATTGGTTGGGCCAAAACGATTTTTTCGTGAACGTAATAATCGGAAGGAATGAGTGCTTTCGCCTTCCATAAAAAGAACTGTATCTACCATATGCTCTAATGTCATTGGACCAGCAATATTTCCTGACTTTGTGATATGTCCAACAATAAAAATTGTGATATTATTTTTCTTTGCAATTTCTACTAGCCCAGAGGTAATTTCCCTAACAAGTGAAACCGAGCCTGGGATTCCTCTTCCATCCTGAAAAGACATAACTTGAATAGAATCAATTACAACAAGGTTTGGACGCTCTTTATTTATTAAAGAGAAAATACTCTCAATGTCTGTTTCTGAAACCATTAAAATTTTTTCTTTCCCTAAACCCAACCGCTCTGCCCTCATTTTCACTTGTCCTAAAGATTCTTCTCCAGAAACATATAAAACTTTCCAAATCTTGGAAAGAGCACCACAAATCATAAGAAGTAAAGTGGACTTCCCAATTCCAGGATCTCCAGAAAGAAGAATTAAAGAGCCCAAGACAATCCCTCCGCCAACCACCCTATCAAATTCCGAAATTCCTGTTTTAATTCTTTCTTCTTCTCTAATAGAAATTTCTCCCAAAAATTTAGGGGTTAAGGCCTTAATTGATTTTACCTTTTCTTCTTTTTTCTCTTCAACCTCTAGAAAGGTCTCCCAATTCTTACACTGGGGGCACCTTCCAAACCACTTTAAAGATTTAAATCCGCATTCACTGCATATAAACATTAATCAAGAGATAAAGAACTACTCTTTATAAACATTTTCATACTAATATTTTTTGTCTTTAGAGCTTCCCCTGGAGTTCCATCAAAGACGATCTTACCTTCCGAAAGCATTGCTATTCTATCAGCCACTTTAAAAGCGGAATGTAGGTCATGAGTTACCATAATTGTTGTTTTTCCAAGTTGCTCCTTAAGATGAATCATCAAATTATTCATTTTATCGCACATTATAGGGTCAAGCCCTGTTGTAGGCTCATCATATATAATGTAATCCGGATCAAGACTTATTGCTCTTGCAATCGCTACTCTTTTTTTCATTCCTCCAGAAAGTTCCTGGGGTTTCTTATCAAAAGATTCCTCAGTTAGCCCAACAAGAGCTAATTTCTCCCTTCCAATCTCTTCCATTTTCTTTATATCCATTTTAGGGAAATGTTCTCTTATTCCAATAATCACATTCTCAAGAACTGTTAAAGAATCAAAAAGCGCAGAACTCTGAAAAACCATTCCAAATTTTTTCCTGATTTCAAAAAGATGAGATAAATTTTCATTTATATTAATCCCATCAACCCAAACTTCTCCCTTATCAGGTTGAAGGAGGCCAAGAATATGCTTTAGAAGAACGGTTTTTCCACAACCACTTGAGCCAACAATCGCAACAGTTTCTCCTTTATCAATATTAATACTAACTCCTCGGAGAACTTCATTCCTCTCAAAACTTTTCCATACATTCTTCACTTCAATCATTCTACTTCTACCTTCTGTAAGTTATCAAAACGAGCGTATTTTCTACTAAAAGCAACTTCAAAGCTTCCAATTGGTCCATTACGTTGCTTCGCTATAATTAATTCGGCTTTTTCCTCAGGGACCTCTACACTCTTTTTAAATTGATCGGGTCTATGAATAAATAAAACAAAATCTGCGTCCTGTTCAATGGCTCCCGATTCCCTAAGATCAGAAAGAATTGGTTTAGAATCTCTCCCTCTTCTCTCAGGCTGTCTCGAAAGCTGAGATAGAGCAACAACAGGAATGTTCAACTCCATTGCAAGTGATTTTAAAGCTCTACTTATAGCGGCAACCTCTTGCTCTCTTGTTTGAATCTGAGGTCCTTTAATCAACTGAAGATAGTCTGCAAATAATATACCTATATTGTATTTCTTCTTCATCCTCCTTGCTTTTGCCCTAAGTTCAAATATTGTCATAGAAGGAGAGGCATCTATATAAAAAGGTGCTTCTGTTAACCTTGAAACTGCGGACGTTAAAGCAACCCATTCATCCTCCCTTATATAACCTCTTCTTATTCTATTTCCATCAATCCGAGCTTCGGCAGCAAGTAATCTAAAAATGAGGCTTTCCCAGTGCATCTCAAGAGAAAAAAAGAGCACAGGAATATTTTCTTTAATTGCAATATGAGCAGCAAAATTTAAAGCCAAAGCGGTTTTCCCAACAGAAGGTCTTGCAGCTATTATTATTAATTCTCCTTTCTGAAAACCGCTACTCAAATGATCAAGCTCCAAAAGCCCTGTTGAAATTCCTGTAATTAAATCTTTTTTTTCTGCTCTTTCTTCTATTATTTTCATAACTTCCTTAAGCAAAGGAGTAATTGGCATAACTCTCTCATAACCTCTTTTTTTTCTCACATCAAAGATCAAATTTTCAGCCTCATCAAGAATTAAGTCCACATCTTCTCTTGCAGCACTTGCCCTATCAATTATCAATCTACTTTTCTCTATTAACTCCCTAAGAATTGCCTTTTCTCTCACAATTTCAGCGTAATATATCACATTTTCTGGAGAGATTGTCCCTTTAACAAAAGAAGCCACATAACTTGAACCTCCAACTTTCTCAAGTGCCCTATCTTTTTTCAGTCGCTCAACAACAGTAACTACATCAACCTTCTGCCCTTTATTATAAACATCGAGAATTGCATTATATATAATGCTATGACTAGGATAGTAAAAATCTTCAGGAACTAAAACGGTACTCACCTCTGCCACAGCCCCCATATCAACCAACATACTTGAGATCACAGCAATTTCTGCTTCTTCAGAATAAGGAATTCCAACTTTCTCAATCAAGAGACACTCCTTAAAACTCTTTTAAAATCTTCAATTACAATCTCTTCGCTTTCAGGATTCCTAACAACATAAGCAGGATGAAAAGTAGGAATAGCTGGATAAGATAAATACTCTAATCTTTTACCCCGCACCTTTGAGATTCCTTCGAAATCTCCACTTACAAGAGAAAGAGGAATATTACCAAGCAATACAATTATAGAAGGATTTATTAATTTAATTTGCCTTACTAAATAAGAATTGCACTTCATTATTTCATAGGGAGTTGGAGCTCTATTCCCTGGCGGACGGCACTTTACAACATTTGTTATAAAAACCTCTTTAGGGTTAATTCCTGCTTTCTCAAACATCTCATCCAGTTTCTTACCGGCCATTCCAACAAAAGGTTCTCCTTGTAGGTCTTCTTCCCTACCAGGGGCTTCCCCAATAAAGAAAATCTTTGCGTTAAAAGGTCCCTTACCAAAGACAGTATTATTCCTATTTTTCCAAAGCTCACATTTTTTGCAATTCTCAATCTCTTTTTTGAGTTCATGGAAAGGCGACTTTTTTATATAAATTTTTTCAAAGCCCATATACTTAAATAGTTTTAAAATTTCTATTATTTTATTTTTTGAATAATTTTCCATGCCAATTCTTCTTTAGAACAATTAAATTCTTCTTCTCCTTTCTTGGAAATAATTATCCCTGCACTCTCTTCACTCCCAATCGAAGAAACAAAATTTCCAACCATTATATCACAACCTTTCTCTTTCATTTTTTCTAAGGTTGAAGCTCTAAGATTCTCTTTTTCTAAAGAAAAACCTACTATAAATTGATGTTTTTTCCTTTTCTTCAACTCTTTAAGAATGTCAATATTACTTTTTAACTCAAGAACAAGTTCCTCTTTTCTCTTTATTTTCTCCTCTTTTGGATTAACGGTAAAATCAGAAACAGCTGCACTCATAAAAAGATAATCAACCTCATCCCATCTATCTAAAATTTTATTAAACATTTCTTCTGCAGAATTTACTAAGGTAATTTTATAGGGAAGATCAGGATCAAGGTTTAAGGTATTCTTACCCAAAATCAATTCTACTTCTCCCCCAGAAAGGTAGCAATACTTCGCAAGATAATAAGCCATTTTTCCTGAAGATTCATTTGTTAAACATCTCACAGGATCAATTTTTTCTACCGTTCCCCCTCCAGTTATAAGACAAAGATCCCCTTCCAAAGTTTTTGGGGAAAGAGCCTTCTCAATTTCCAAAACAATCCGAGAAATTGAAGGAAGCCTACCTTTCCCTTCCACCCCACAGGCAAGAGGACCCTTAGAAGGCTCTAAAAAATAATGTCCACAACTTTTAAGATATTCAATATTCTTGATAAGAACTGGGTTTTCAAGCATCCTTGGATTCATAGAAGGACAAAACAATATTTTCTTATTATAGGCTGCAATAGTTGTAGAAAGAAGGTCATCCGCCACTCCAGAAGCGGCTTTCCCAATAATATTGTAATCTGCGGGTAAGATTAAAAAAAAGTCTGATTCAGAAGATAAAGTTATATGAGGGATATCATCCTCCCAAAGGGAATCAAAAACCCCATCACTAAAGATAGATAAAACCTGAGAAGAAACGAACCTTTTTGCATTTTCGGTTAAAATAACCTTCACTTTAGCTCCTCTTCCTTTGAGTTCCCTTACAAGAAGAGGAACTTTATAAGCAGCAACACCTCCTGTAACTCCAATAAGAATAACCTTTTCAAAAAGAAGATTCAAAATTTAATCCTCTTCCTCAATTAATTCATACTCTATATTACCATCAATAAACTCCTCAATAGCTTTGTAAACAGGATTTTTTATGGTTGTCCTTTTAAAAGCTGTAAACCAATGTGCAGCTTTACCCATAACCACCACAGCTTTATAAATGTTATTAGACCTTTTCTTTATATCACTAAGAGAATAAATCATCCCTTAACCTCCTTTTAAGTTTTTCACTTTATGTCTTTCCGCTAATATTATAGCCTTAACAATATTTACTGTTTCTTTTAAATCTATATTCATAACCAAATAATCAAATTTTTTTATTTCTTTTATCTCATATAAAGCCGTTTCTAATCTCTTTTTTATTTCTTCTTCTTTCTCCTTGTTTCTTTTTTTTATTCTTTTAACCGCTTCTTCCATTGTAGGAGGAAGGAGAAAAATTGAAACAGTATTTTTAATTTTCTTAGAAACATTTATTTTACCTTTTACATCTATGTCAAGCAAAATATCTTTTTTTTCTTTCTCTCCTTTTATTATAAAATCTTTTAAGGTTCCATAATAATAATTATGGACTTTCGCCGTTTCTAAAAATCTTCCTTCCTTTTTCCATTTTTTAAATTCTTCCTCACTAATAAAATAATAATCAACACCTTCCTTCTCACCTTTTCTTTTCCCTCTTGTAGTTGCCGAAACAGAATAGAGAAGTTTCTCGTCCTCCTTAAGTAACTCTTTACAAACAGTGGTTTTACCAGCTCCTGATGGACCAGAAATTATTATAACCATTATTCTATATTCTCTACCTGCTCTCGCAACTCATCAAGTATTTCTTTTAAATCAATAACCTTATGGACAATATTAGCTGTATAAGCCTTAGAACCTATGGTATTCACTTCCCTCGCCATTTCCTGCAACAAAAATTTCAATTTTTTCCCCACTGCCCCATTTGACTTTAATAATTCCATAAAATAATCAACATGACTTTCCAACCGAACCAATTCCTCGTCAATATCTTTAAAGGCAAAGAAATTAATATCATCATATGAAATTTGAATATCAAGTTCGTTTAATCTCTTGATTGCCTTCATAATTTTTTCCTTCTTCTCTTCCATCTCTACCCCAGACTGACTCAATATAAAATCGAGGATTTCTTTAAATTTTTTTATTTTGTTCTCAAGGTCTCTTTTTATAAACTCGCCTTCTCTTTCTTTAACCTCATTAAGCTCCAACAAAAGATTATCTAAAAATGGTGCTATTTCTTCCCATTTTATATTAAATCTAAAAAAACTTCCCCATTCATTAGCAAACCTCATCAAAAGAGAAATATCAATATCTCCCTTCAAATTGAATTTATCTTTTATTTTTCTAAGTCTCTCCAAATCTTCTTCCATAATTTTTTGATAAAAAATAGTATCCGTGAAATTACCATCCTCAATATAAGCTTGAAGTTCTATTCTCCCCCTAGAAAGCTTACTTTTAACTGCGTTATATATATTCACCCTATAAGGTAGCAAAAATTCCGGCAAATCGAGATTAATATCTATAAATCTACTATTATATGAAGCAAGCTCAAATCTTACATTAACTCCAAAAAATTCTTTTACTCCAGAAACAAAAGCTGTCATTGACTTCATTTTTCCACCATTAAAGTAACAGGCCCATCGTTTATTAATTCTACCTCCATCTTTTCTCCAAAAAATCCTTTTTTGCACAACACATATTTACTCATCTCTTCACAAAAAAAATCAAACAATTTCTTCGCTCTCTCTGGTCTTTCTGCAGAAGTAAAATCAGGCCTCCTTCCCTTTTCTGCATCTCCATACAAGGTAAACTGCGGAACTACCAAAACCTCTCCTTTTATATCTCTAAGCGATAAATCAAATTTCCCTTTATTTTCAAAAATTCTAAGAGTAAAAATTTTCTGAGCCAGAAAGGAAGCTTTATCTTCATCATCATTTTTCCCTATTCCAACAAAAAGTAAAAGCCCCTTTCCAATAGAAACTTCCTCTTTTATTTTTCCATCTTTAATTAGGCGAACCGAAGAAGAAAGAACTCTCTGGATAAGAACTTTCAATTACTACATCCTGAATTTTCCAAAATCCTCTGGCTTAATATCCTCCATATACTTTCTAATATCCTGGAACTTTTTACTTTCGTCAAGATCCAGTCTGATACCCCCTTTTTCCATAACTTCATCCTTGACGTAAATCGGGACTTTATTCTTAGAAGCTAAAGCAAGTGAATCGCTTGGCCGCGAATCTATCTTGAAAATTTCATTATCTTTTTTAAGATAAATTTCTGCAAAATAAGTGTCATCTTTCAAGCCGGAAACTACAACCTTCGAAATTTCCACCTTCAAACCCTTTAAAACATTTAAAATCAAATCATGGGTTAAAGGTCTTTTAAATTTCTCATTTTTTAACCCTTGGGATATTGCTTCTGCTTCAAAAGGTCCTATCCAAATTGGGAGAACTCTCTTCTTCTCTGTCACGTCCCTTAAAAGAACTACAGGAGTGTTCGAAGTTCTATCAATTGCAATACCTGCAATTTTAACTTCTATCATCTCCCTCCTCCTTAGAAGAGTTATCTTCTTCTACAATTAAGTTAATACTTGTTTTTACATCTTTTAAAAGATTGAGTTGTATTTGATAAGAACCTGTTTCTTTTATAGCCTCATCTAATTCTATAACCTTCTTATCTATCTCGTAACCTTCTTTTCTTAAGAGCTCTACAATATCCTGCTTCGTCACAGAACCATATAATTTACCATCCTTTCCTGCTTTCACTTTAATCTTGAACTCTTTCCCTTCAATCTTTTCCTTTATCTCACTAGCCAATGTTACCATCTTCTTATATTTAACTTCCTCAAACTTTCTCTCTGCTTCAATCCGAGCTCTATTAGCAGGAGTATTAGGAATAGCAATATTTTTGGGTATTAAGTAATTTCTTGCATACCCATTAGCTACTTTCACAATCTTTCCTCTTTCACCTAAATGTGGATGATCTTCTATAAGAATAACTTCCATAATGCACCTACCACTCTAAAGATCTAACATAAGGCATTAAAGCGATTTCTCTTGCCCTCATTATTTCCCTTCTTAGCTTTCTTTGATGCTTTGGACAAACCCTCGTCACCCTGGAAGAAAGTATTTTACCACTAGGGCTAACAAACTTATTTAATAATTCTACATTCTTGTAATCAATCACTTCTGCCCCATCCTTACAAAAACAACAATTATTTTTTACTTTCTTGCTTGACACCAATCTCCTCCTTTTCTATTTTAATAAAACCAAATGTCTCTTTTTTAATTTACACACATTGGCAAGATAGTCAAGCCCCCATATAAAAATTCTCATCTCTCAAGATCAATTGACAAAACTAAAAATCAATATAATATTTTAAAAAATGAGAAGTTTATTAAAATTAAGGGTTGGGGTTATTTATTTATTTTTATTCATATTCTCTAAAAATCTCAACGGACAGAATGCGGTTGTAATAAACCTAGACAGCACACACCAAATAATAAGAGGTTTTGGTGCCGCAAATATCCTTCCCTGGAGACCAGATATGACTCCATCTGAAATCGAAACAGCTTTTGGAACAGGAGATGGCCAACTCGGATTTTCAATCCTTCGAATTCGGATTCCATATAGAGAGAGCGAATTCAACCTCAACGTTCCTACCGCCAAATTGGCACATTCTTTTGGTGTAAATATTATCGCATCCCCCTGGACACCACCTCCAGAGTTTAAAACAAACAAAAGTCCAGTTGGTGGTGAACTTTTAGAAGATTATTATGACGATTTTGCAGCTCATTTGGATTCATTTGCTACTTATATGGCAGCAAATGAAGCTCCAATATACGCTATATCAGTTCAAAATGAACCAGATATTAATGTTCCTTATGAGTCATGCAGTTGGAATGCTTCACAAATGGTGAAATTTATTAAAGAAAATGCTTCTTCAATTGGAGTCAAAGTAATGGCCCCAGAATCCTATCATTTCAATAAAGCATTTTCTGATCCTATCTTAAATGATCCAGATGCTTGTGCAAACTTAGATATTGTAGCAGGGCATATCTATGGGGGTGGTCTTGAACCATATCCTCTTGCCGAACAAAAGGGAAAGGAAGTATGGATGACAGAACATCTTGATACGATTTTCACCTGGAAAGCCGCTCTTCTAACAGGAAAAGAAATTCATGATTGCTTAGTTTCTGGAATGAGTGCTTATCTTTGGTGGTATATTGTGCGATTTTATGGTCCAATTAGCGATGGAGAAAGAAATAGCGGAAACAAGGGAGAGGTTACAAAGCGTGGATTCGTTATGTCGCAATTCTCCAGATTCATTCGCCCAGGATATCTGAGAATCAAATGCAATGATAACCCCCAAAATGGTATTTATGTTTCTGCTTATAAGGACAGCACCTCTTCAACTATAGTTATTGTTGCAATAAATCTTTCCATATATACAAAAAATCTAACATTTGTTTTTAAAAATGGCGCTGTAAAGGCATTTATACCTTATGTCACTTCTAAAACGGAAAACTGCTCCCCTAAGAACCATATAGTAGTAAAAAATGACAGTTTAAATATTACCTTACCAGAAGGGAGTATAACAACTTTCGTCTCCTCGGATTCAGGTATAGAAGAAATTGTAACTACGCCATCTTTCAAGTTATTCCAAAATTGTCCAAATCCATTTAGTCATTTAACAGAAATCAAATTCGAAATCCCAAAAAGTTCTTTTGTTTCTTTAAAAGTTTACAACCTTCTTGGGGAAGAAGTAGCTGTGATTGCAGAAAGAGAGTTTGAAAGCGGTATACATTCAGTAAATTTTGACGCTTCGTCTCTTACAAACGGACTCTATTTCTATACATTAAAAGCTGGGGATCTAATAGACTCTAAGAAATTGTGTATTATAAAATAGAAAGATTTTCTTTAAAGGTAAAGTTAATTTATCTCTTCTTTGTGATTTGACAACTATCGGTGAGAATAATATATTTATTCCTATTTGCTTAAGAGGAAGATTCCTATTCCCTTGGAGGTTGAAACTCGAAGGAAAAAAGAAAAACAAACCAAACACCTATTTCATTAATTTTTCTCATATTTACCTCCTTTTATAAAAACACCTTTTCTCTCCCTATTGACTTTTAAGAAGATAACAATAAAAATAGTTATAAATAAAAAATTAGAGTGAAAAAATGAAACCAAAAAACTCTAAAAAGAAGCTTAATAAAAATCAAAAAAGAAGACCTACCCTTAGATATATCTGGAGTCTCCTTCTAAGAACAAATCCTCAGGAAGGAGAAATAATAAGGGGAAAATTAGAAAGCTCCGGTATAAAAGTTAGATTAGAACAGGAAGCCATTGGTAAAATTTCTGGGTTTACTTTAAACGGACTTGGAGAAACAAGGGTCTTTGTCCCTAAAAGTAGGTTAAAAGAAGCGAAGAAAATATTACAAATTAATTTTTGAAGTATTGACTGAAGTGAAAAAGAATATATTATAATATAATTATGGAAACAAAAAGGATTAAAATAACTTCTGAAAGTATAGGAGAGGTTTACGCTACCTTAACAGACGAAAATCCAAATACAGTCAGAGCCTTTTGTCTCTCTTTGCCTATTGAAGGAAGAGCAAATTTATGGGGAGAAGAAATATACTTTAGAATTCCTGTCCCTGTAACAAAAGAAAACGGAAGAGAGGTTGTAGAAAAAGGAGAAATAGGTATTTGGGTTGAAAGCCCTTCTTTTTGCATATTCTTCGGGAAAACTCCTGTAAGTGGTGAAAATGAAATTCGTGCTTATAGCGAAGTGAATATCATTGGGAAAATCGAAGGGGATCCTGAAGTTTTCAAAGCTGTTAGGCAGGGAGAGATTATAAGAGTTGTAAAGGCAAAATAATATCTTTGATTTTGGAGGGAAGATGAAGGAAAAAGAAGCTCTATCTTTATTGGAATCTGGAGAAGTAAAAGCAATTCGTTTGTGGTTTACTGACATTTTAGGAAGGGTAAAAGGATTTTCAATCAGCTATAAAGAAGCAAAGAGGGCAATTGAGGAAGGGATAAACTTTGATGGTTCTTCAATTGAAGGTCTTGTGAGAATTGAAGAATCAGATCTTACCGCAAAACCAGATCTCTCCTCTTCTTATATCTTCTTAGATGAAAACGGAGCAAAAACCATAATATTTATCTGCGATATATATTATCCAGATGGGACACCAGTAGAATCTTCTCCAAGATACATTCTTAAAAAAATTATAGAGAAAGTCAAAAAAAAGAGCTGGGATTTTTTTGTAGGCTCAGAACTTGAGTTTTTCTATTTTTCAGATAAAATCCTTCAAACTCGGGACACAAAAGGCTATTTTGATGTTCTTCCTTACGATAAATATGACGAAGTTTCAGAAAAGATTGTGAAAATTTTAAATAATGTAGGAATAGAAGTTGAGGTAACTCATCATGAAGTTGCAGAAAATCAACACGAAATAGATCTTAGATATGAAGAAGCTCTAAAGATGGCAGACCACATTCAGGTGGCAAAATACGTCATAAAGGAAACAGCAAGAGAGAAAGGAGTCTATGCAACATTTATGCCAAAACCTATTTTCGGATTTAACGGTTCAGGACTTCATCTCCATCAGTCTTTTTTCTCTAATGGCAAGAATATTTTTTATGATGAAAAAGACGCTTATCGGCTTTCGGACATCGCCAAGCATTACACAGCTGGGCTTTTAAAATATGCTAAAGAAATAACTGCTGTGACAAATCAATGGGTAAATTCATATAAGAGACTAGTCCCAGGATACGAAGCTCCAGTCTATGTATCTTGGGGTAGGCAAAATCGCTCTGCACTTATAAGAGTCCCGTCTTTTAAAAGGCCTTCTTCTTGTAGAATAGAATATAGAGCTCCAGATCCTGCGACAAATCCTTATCTTTCTTTTGCGGTTATGCTTGGAGCGGGTCTAAGAGGAATTAAGGAAAAAATTCTCTTACCAGATCCTGTAGAAGAGGACATTTATACTCTTTCCTGGGAAAGAAGGGAACAACTTAAAATTGATGTTTTACCTGACTCTCTTTATTCTGCAATCCAAATTACAGAGAAAAGCGATTTAGTTAAGGAAATTTTTGGAGAAATTTTTTTCGATAAATATATAAGAAACAAAAAGGCAGAATGGGAAAACTATAGAATCCAGGTAACAGATTACGAGCTTGAAAAGTATATATCTTTATAACCTTGACTTTAAAATAATTTTTGTATATTAAGATTAAAAGGAGAATAAGATGAAAATTGCAATAGTTGGATATGGCAAGATGGGTGAACTAATAGAGAAACTTGCAAAAGAGCAAAATTTTGAAGTAACTTCAACCATAGATCCCTTTGTTAGCTCTGCTAAATTTAAAGAATTAAATAAAGAATCCCTATTTGGAGCCAATGTTGCTATAGACTTTTCAGTTCCAGAAGCAGTCCCATATAACATTGAAAAGTATATTACTTATGAGATTAATGCTGTAGTAGGAACGACTGGTTGGTATGAGCATCTAAAGGAAATTCAAGAAAAAGTAGAAAAAAGTAAAATTGGAGTAATATGGTCAGGAAATTTTTCCCTTGGAGTTAATATATTCTTTAGAATGATAAGATCAGCTGCAGAATTAATGGATAAATTCCCTATTTATGATATAATGGGATTTGAGCTCCATCATAAAAGAAAAAAGGACAGTCCTTCTGGAACTATGAATATGATTGGGGAAATCCTTTTAGATTCTGTTAAAAGAAAGAAAAAAATAGTTACAGAAAAACTTGATAGAAAAATCTCGGAAGAAGAAATTCATCTCGCTTCAGTTAGAGGTGGAAGTATTCCTGGCACCCATGTGATTATTTTTGATAGTGATGTGGATACAATTGAATTAAAACATATTGCGAGAAGCAGAGAAGGGTTCGCAGTGGGTGCTTTAAAAGCAGCAGAATGGATAAACGGCAAAAGGGGATTTTTTAGTATTGATGATATGATGAATGAGATAATAGGAGGTTAAAATGTTTCAAGGTGTTTTCACTGCAATAGTTACACCATTTAATGAAGATGGAAGTGTTTGCGAAGAAGATCTTAAGAGATTGGTGGATTTTAATATAGAAAATGGAGTCACCGGTATAGTTCCTATGGGAACAACGGGAGAATCTCCAACCCTTAGTCATGAAGAACACTTAAGGGTAATAGAAGTTGTTTGTGAACATGTAAATGGAAGAGTTCCAATTATAGCGGGAACAGGTTCAAACTCTACAAAAGAAGCTCTTTATATGACCTCAAAGGCTAAAGAATTAGGAGCAAATGCAAGTCTTCAAGTAGCCCCTTACTACAACAAACCCACCCAAGAAGGGCTTTATCGTCACTTTAAGACAATTGCTGATGAAGTTGATCTCCCAATGTTTATATACAATATCCCTGGAAGAACAGGGGTGAATATTGAACCTAACACAATAGCTAAATTGGCAGAGCATCCAAACATAATAGGAGTAAAAGAAGCCTCGGGAAGTCTTCCTCAGATGATGGACATTATAAAAAACACACCTCCCGAATTTATTGTTCTTTCAGGGGATGATAATTTAACTCTTCCTTTAATGGCTGTGGGTGGAAAAGGGGTAATCAGTGTTGCAAGTAATATTGTGCCTGATAAAATGAGTAAAATGGTAAAAGCTGGACTGGAAGGAAATTTTGAGGAAATGAGGAAACTCCATTACGAACTCTTACCACTTTTCAAGGCAGAATTTATAGAAACAAATCCAATTCCGATAAAAACAGCTCTGGCTATGAAAGGAATGATAAAAGAGGTCTTTAGGCTCCCACTTTGTGAAATGTCGGCGGCAAACAAAAGTAAACTCAAGGAAGTTTTGATAAATTTAGGGATAATATAGTTAGATAACTTTTTTTAGGATAAGAATTAAAAATAAAGCTCCAATTAATATGCGATACCAGCCAAAATAGGCGAACCCATATCTCTTTACAAAAGCAAGAAAACCTTTCACCGCAATCCAAGCGAAAATAAAAGCAGTTCCAAGACCAATTCCAAGAAGTAATATTTCTTCAACATTAAATTCTAAGGGGGTCCTCAATAGATCATAACCTGCTGCGGCAAACATTGTTGGCACTGCAAGCAAAAAAGAAAATTCTGTAGCCTGTTTTTTATCAAAACCATTAAAAACACCTCCTACAATCGTTGCACCTGCTCTTGAAACTCCCGGAACCATTGAAATACATTGAATAAGTCCAATGAAAAAAGAGTTTTTCAAAGGAATATTCTCAAGTTCATCGTATTTAGAAACTTTGCCTTCTACTTTCTTATCTACAACAATCAAAATAATTCCCCCTAAAATCAACGAGATAGAGACAACAAGAGGGTTAAAAAGATATGATTTTATGAATTTATAACTCAGAAAACCCCCAATTATTGTTGGAATAAATGCAATAAAAAGTTTTTTATATATCTCTAAACTTTTTAAAAATCGCTTTGCATATATCAAAACAATCGCCATTATTGCTCCTATCTGAATGAATATCCCAAAGGTCTTTAAAAATTCATTATTTTTTATCCCTAATGCTGCGGAAGTTAATATCATATGGCCTGTAGAGGAGATGGGCAAAAATTCTGTAAGTCCTTCAACAATTGCAACAATAACCGCTTCAAAAATTGTCATTATGGTTCACCGCCTTAGTTTTCAGAAGAAATAAACCTGGAAAATCCGTTATAATTCCATCAACTCCTAAAGAAAAAAGCTTATTAGCGAGATCTTCCCTATTAACAGTAAAAGCAAAAACCTTTTTTTTCAAAATATGAGCTTTTTCAACAATTTCTTTTGTTACAATTCTTTCCTCAGGAAGAATAAAATCAACAGGTATTTCCTCTGTCAAAATCCATAATTTCTCTAAATATTCTTCAAGTAGTAGACCAAGCTTTAAAGAGGGATTCAGTTCCTTTATTTCCATTAACAACTCAGGATAAAAGGAAATTATAGTTACATTTTTTTCAAAATTATTTTTAACGATTATTTGATTCACCTTCTTTGGAGTACCTGGAGCTTTTAACTCTATAAGAAGATCCATCCTCCCTTTACAAAAATCAATAACATCCTGTAAGGTTGGAATTTTTTGACCTTCTCCACAATTCAATTTTTTTAATTCAATTAAACTCATCTCTCTAACAAATCCTTCCCCGTCAGTAACCCGAGAAACTTCTTCATCATGAAACACAACAACTTCTCCGTCCTTAGACAATCTCACATCCAGTTCAACCACCTTACAACCAATTTCAATAGCTTTTTGAAAAGAAAGTATTGTATTTTCTGGCGCATAACCTGCTGCACCCTTATGGCCAATTATCATCATAATCTTTCAAAAACAACTCACAATTTTTGCCGCCCAGTCTATCGTTAGAGGATTTTCTCCATCCGGAAAAAGTGGAACTTCCAATATTCCGTTCTCATCCGTTTTAATCTTTATTCCTTCCTTCCATTCTCCATTTCGAGGATTAAACCAATAGAATAGATACCAACTATTCTTCTTAAAACCACTCAATTTAGGAAGCTCAGCTCCAATTTCAAAATAAAGAAAAGCAACATCTTTCTCTGGGGTTCGCATCATATAAGACCATCCATCAAGACCTTCTTCAAGACTCTCTTTAGCCTTCCTTGGATGAATATCTTCGCTACAAGGTTCAAGTTTCTGATATTTACTTCCCTCGGACAAGATAAAAGAACTTAAATACTTCATATAAGTTCCCGATTCAAACTTCAAAGCCTCCCAAAAATGTGGTCTAATCCCTTTTGGTTCTCCTATTGTTGTAATATCATAAGCACCTGTTCCATAAACGTGTCCTGCAAGAGCTCCAGAGAGAACCGAGCCATACATTTGAGCTCGAGCAAAATAATTATCTCTAAAAGAGTTTGGATAAGGACTCTCCCCACCCGGTCTATTTATTTCGTGATTCCAGCCTGCATAGTAAGGCTCAAGATTTATAGCTGGATACGGAGGTTTCAAATTAAATAAAACTTTTATTGAATCGGAAACACGATGATCTCGAGGTTTATTTCCTACACTATGCATATTAAGCCAAGGGCAACTTTTTCCATGACCAAACTGAGTGTAAGTAGAATTATTAATTAGTGTTGTATACGGTTGTCCAAAAGGAAGAGAACCATATCTTTTAAAATGATATGTTAAAGCTTCATTAAACTCTTTAGCTGTAAGACTATATTCTTTTGGAATCCAATCAAGATGTATCCCACTAAATATTATATTATAAGCTCCATATCTTGAGATTAAATATTGAACATACCGAGAGAAAGATTCTTTAAAATTAAAATAAGCTTTCCAACTGGGACAATTATCTCTCCGGACAGTTTCCAAAACAGGAACAAAACCCTGCATGGAGAGATATTGTATTTTTTTATCAAGGCTTTTAAAATATTCGGGATTTATCCTATCAAAATCTGCAACTCCTTTGTGTTCTCTTGAAAGAAAGAAAGGGAGATTTCCATATTCATCTCTCATATTTTTAGCCGTTAGTTCTCCATTAGGTGTGTAATAATCGAATTTCTCCCACGCATTTCTTGTATATATCCCATTTTCATCTGCATAAGTGTGGGGATTACAATCTGCTTCCCAATTTGGAAAGCAAGCAATCATACTAATAGAATTGTATCCCTGCTTCTTCCGATAAGAAACGGCATCTTCAAAACCAATTCCAGGTCCAGGAATATAATTCTCTTGAGGAGCACATCCTCTAAAAGGGAGCCTCCAAGTAGCTCCTGCAAGCCAAGTATCCCCAATCAAGAAGAAAGGAGTCCCATCAGCATATTGGAGAGCATGTCCACCTGAACTAGTACGAATAAACCCCCGTCTGTTAGGATTTTGTATTTTCTCTTCCAAACTCCAATCTACAGCATAAAATTCACCTTTATGGTTATTAAGCCCTCTATCGCTAAGCTGATTTGAACCGCTTTTCCACTTCCATTTCCCAGGCTCTGTTGCGACAAAACGAACAACGAAAGTATCCCCTCCATTCCAAAAACCATAAATCCTCTTTGAAAAATTAGGTCCCTTTAGGTCTATCCAGAACTCCACCTCTACATAAGGATTTTCATAGTCTTTTTCTGCATTAAAAATAAGTTCTTGAACCTCCCATAAATGAACAAGAGCTCCATTTTTTGGAGAAGAAACGATAAGAAGTAATTCAAGAAAAAACAAAATTACCTCCTTTCCATTCTTGGATAAATCTCACCGTCTTCAAGAATGGTTGGACAACTCTCTGGAAAATCTTCTTCTGAAAGTTTTCTTATTAGTTTTGCTGCTTTAAAAGAAGAATCAAGTTTAGGATAATTATAAGGCTTCTGAACTGCAGAATAAATCTTTCCCTTCTTAAAAGCACCAACCGAATCCAGTTCTACCTTTAAAATTGGAGCATAGCCAAGCTCACCCACCACATTAAATCCCCAAGTACAGAAATTCCCAAGGCTATAGGCAATAAGACGTTCCTTATATATCTCAATTGCTCTCGGAACATGTGGCCCATGCCCCCAAACGAAATCTGCTCCACTATCAACAACCGCCCTAGCAAACTTAACAACATTTCCTCTTGGTGAACCCATAAAATATTCAAAAGTATCATAAGTATGTAAAAACTTAGTGCCTTCTCCACCTCCATGAAAAGAAACTACAACAATATCGTTAGTTCTTGAGTATTCCGCGACAATTTTCTGAGCCTTTTTAATATCAAAAATAGAATTTGAATTAGGTGAAGTAGAAAAACAAATAATTGCTATTTTTAAATCTTTTACATTAAAATTTCCAACTTTTCCGTAAGGACCTCCATATTGAAGACCGAAAGAATTTAATGCTTTTATGGTCTCTTGAATTCCCGTATAACCAAAATCATTCATATGATTATTTGCAAGATTTAAGAAATCAAAACCAGAAAGAGCAAGATTTTCCGCCCACTCTGGAGGAGTTCTAAACGCATAAACTTTCCCTCTTTCTATTTTCTTTTTGCAAGTTCCTCCTTTAAGAAGAGGACCCTCAAGATTTCCTAAGGTTATATCCCCTTTCTTTAAAATAGAATCAACATTCTTAAATAAATCCTTACCATTTTCAGGCGGCAATTTTCTATAAGGATAATCAGAACCCATCATAATATCACCGGTAGCTATAATTGAAATTGAACGGGGCAAAAGAGGAAAAGAAAAAAGAAGAAGTAAAAACCTCCAATTAAACATATTGTATTAAAAATTCACTTCTATAAATTTATCTTTTTTGCTTAGAGTTACCTTCTTTGCTTCTCCTCCTGAAGTAATTAAATAATCTCCAAAAAAAGCACGGGTTTTAAAAATCCCTTTATCATCCGATTTTCCAACAACATTAGTCCACCATTTATTAAAAACAAGGTCTCTATAAGCCAAAGCTAATGGCGTTGGAGACCAATCTTTCTTCCACATAGCAGTTTCAGGAACCCAATGACCTACTTCCCAAAATCCCCACATAATAATCGCCTCAACACTTGGATGAGCAAAGAAAATTGGGAAAAACTTTCTTAGCTCAGAAGCCTTATCTTCTTCTGTGTTACCTATAAAGAGACATTCTGTTATTTTTATTGGTAGATTAAATTTAGCAAGTCTATCAAGGGTTTTCTGAACATGCTCTGGAGTTGTAATTGCCTTTCCTTTTGAATTATTTGGATTAGATGTAATAAAATGACCCTGACAACCAATCCCACCTATAGGAACTCCATTTGCAAGAAGATTTTCTATCTGCGTTATATAAGCATCCGTATTATAACCTCCCTCCACAAGAATTCCATAATCATTAACATACAGAATCACATTTGGATTTGCAGATTTTGCCGCATAAGCCATTTCATTAATAATTCCATAACCTAAACGCCTACGAAAGAAATCTCCATGTATCATCTCATTATTCAAATCAAATTCTTCTATTCTGCCTTTAAAATGTTCTACCACACTAATTGCTCTTCTAATCACAGCTCTCCGAAGTTCATCATTATTCAATTCCTTAAGCCATGGCATAATATATTTGTCTTTCTCCCAGAAAATACAGTGACCTCGCATAGGAATCCCAAGTTCATTGCACAGCTCCCATATTCTATCTGCAAGATAATAATCTACAACCCCTTTCTCTCTTTCACAGTCATACCATTTCAAAGCATTTTCATGGACTGCATAATTAAAGTTCTCTTTAAGAATCTTTAGAAACATCTTCCTATCTTTTTCGGACATTGCATTTTCTGATTTTTCTGCAAGATTATCTGTAATTGCAGTTCCAAATAAAAATTCATGCCGCAATTGCTGAACTTTAACCTCTGTATGGGGGGTTGTCTTTACTATTATCTCTCCCATTCTAATTTCCCTTATCCTGGCATCTATAGCTTCTGGAGTAATCTTTGCCTTAATATCATCTTCAGAAAAAGAGCAAAGTGGGAAAACCATCACAAAGAAAATAATCCAGAATATTAATTTAATCTCCATATAACCTCCTTTCTCAATGTCTAAAGTGTCTTCTCCCTGTAAATAGAAGAGCAATGTTATGCTCATTCGCAGCTTTAATAACCTCTTCATCTCGCACAGAGCCACCAGGTTCAACAATAGCTGTAATTCCCGCCTCTTTTGCAAGATCAATTGAATCTCTAAAAGGGAAAAATGCATCGGAAGCCATAACAGAACCTTTTGGATTATGTCCATGCTTTTTCGCTTTAAGAATTGCAAATTCAACCGCATCAACTCTTGAAGTGTGCCCTCCTCCAATTCCAATTGTTTTAAGATCTTTAGCAAGAACAATTGCATTTGACTTAACCCATTTTACAACCTTCCACGCAAAATCAAGTTCCTGTAATTCCTCTTTTGTCGGTTCTCTCTTACTAACTACCTTCCATTCGGTATAAGGCTCTATAGATGAATCATTTTCTTGAACAAGGAGAGAACCAACTAAAGAAAAAACCTTTTTATAAGAAAATCTTGAAAATAGCTTTTTACTAGCCTCTAAAATTCGCAAATTTTTCTTTTCCTTAAGCTTAGAGAGAGCCTCTTCCGAATAACCAGGAGCTATTAAAACCTCAAAGAAGGACTCAATTATCGCCAAAGCAAGCTCAAAGTCAACTTCTCTATTTGAAGCAATAATCCCTCCAAAAGCAGAAACCGGATCTGATATTTTAGCCTTTTTAAACGCTTCAAGAATTGACTCTCCAATTCCAACACCACAGGGTGAAGAATGCTTTATAATAGCAACACAGGGTTCTGTAAATTCAGATACAACTCCAACAGCCGCATCAGTATCCATCCAATTATTGTAAGACATCTCTTTACCGCCAAGCTGTTTCGCATCAACAAGACTAATATCACTATGAATAATGCGGTATAGAGAACTCTTTTGGTGAGGATTTTCTCCATAACGTAAATCTATTAGTTTCTCACCCTCAAGGAGTAATCTATTAGGAAATTCGGAACCTTCTCCAAGCAATTTTGCATAATAATCAGCTATAACTCTGTTATAAGAGGCTAAAAGCCTAAAAGCTTTCTCAGCCTGTCTTTTTCTATACTCAATGGATATAAAACCTTCTCTCTTTTTAAACTCTTGAAGAAAAATTTCATAATCCTCTGGAGAAGTAAGAACAAGACAAAATTTATAATTTTTAGCTCCAGCTCGAAGTAAGGAAGCCCCTCCAATATCAATCAATTCTATCATTTCTTCTTCAGAAAGCCCATTTTCTAATCCTTTTTCAAAAGGATAAAGATTAACCACAACAAGATCTATGGGCTCAAGACCAAGAGTTTCTAATTCTTCAATGTGCTTATTATTTTCTCTATTCACAAGGATAGAAGCAAATATTTCCGGTTGTAGTGTTTTTACTCTACCTCCAAGTAATTCAGGAGTCCTGGCAATCTCTTCCACCTTTTTCACTCTAATTCCAGCCTCAGAGAGAACTTTATAAGTTCCAGAGGTAGAAATAATCTCAACACCTGCTTTTTCTAATTCCCGAGAGAGTTCAACAATTCCCTTTTTATCATAAACAGAAATAAGAGCATTTTTAATTTTTAACTCATTCATTGTAAAATCCTCTTTAATTCTTCTAATTTCCTAATAAGATCCAGTTCTCCCACTTTACCTGAAAGATGTTTTTTAGCACCATCTAAGGAAAGTTTTTTTTCTCTCAATAGATATTTAATCTTCTTCAGCAATTCAATATCTTTTTCGGAATAGAGTCTTTTCCCTCCACTTCCTCTCCTTGGTTTAAGTTCCTTAAACTCTCCTTCCCAAAATCTTAAAGTAGACTCGCTCTCGCCTAAAAGATTAGAAACTTCTTTAATTGTATAAAATAATTTTTTCATTTTTTCCACTCCTCCTTTAATTCTCTTTTCATTAAATCTCTCATTGAATCAAAAGGACTTTTCCCCTCATATAAAACAGAATAAACTTCTTTTGCAATAGGCATTTCTACCTTATATTTATTAGAAAGGGCAACAATTGATTTTGTGGTTCTAATCCCTTCCACAACCTCCACCATTTCAGAAAGAATCTTTTCAACAGATTCTCCTCTCCCCAGTCTCTCTCCAAAAGTCCTATTCCTTGAATAAGGAGAAAAAGAAGTAACTATAAGGTCCCCAAATCCAGAAAGACCAGCAAAAGTTTCCTTCCTCCCTCCCATTTTTTCTCCAAGTAAAGAAAGCTCAGCCATTCCTCTTGTTATAAGAGCTGCTTTTGCATTCATACCAAGACTCATCCCATCGCATATTCCCGAAGCTATAGCATATACATTCTTAAAAGCTCCACCAAGTTCCACTCCAATAACATCTGAAGATGTATAAACTCTTAACTTATCAGAAGAAAGAAATCTCTGAATTTTTTTGGCTTTTTCTAAATTAAAAGAAGCCGCAACAAGAGAAGTAGGAACTCCCATCACAACCTCCCTCGCAATTGAAGGACCAGAAACAACAACAACTTCTCTTTTCTGAGAGGGAATTTCTGCCTCTATTATCTCCGAAATTCTTTTTAAAGAATCTGGGTCTACTCCTTTTATAAAACTTGCGACAATCTTATCTTTATCAATATAACTTTTAAAAAGAGAAGCAATTTCTCCTACAAATTTACTAGGTAGAACAAAGAAAATAAAATCACAATTTTCTGAAAGTTCTTTTGGCTCATTAGTAATGAATACACTTTCAGGAATCTTATATCCAGGCAGAAACTCCTTATTCTCTCTCCATTTTTTAAGATTATTAAATCTTTCCCTTATAGGCTCGAAAAGCTTAACTTTTTTACCTTGAGAATCAAGAATTAAGGCAAGGGTTGTTCCCCAATTTCCAGCTCCAATAATTCCTACATTTGAATATTTCATAAGTTTTTCTGAATTTAATAATTATCGTTTGTAAGTCAAGGGAATTATTCATTATCTGATTAAATGAAAATCTATTAATTTCATAAAAATGGGCTTGCGGAAGTCATCAAAAAAGATAAAATTTATCATTATGTCCTTTTCTAATGAAGTTGTAACCAGAATAAAAGAAAGTATAGAAATTGTGGACCTTATTGGAGACTATCTAACTTTAAAAAAAGTAGGCAAAAATTATGTGACCAATTGCCCTTTCCATAAAGACGATACCCCTTCTTTTTATGTTTCTCCTCACCTAAACGTATTTCACTGTTTTGGATGTGGAAAAAGCGGAGATGTAATCTCATTTATAATGGAATTTGAAAAAGTTCCTTTTGTAGAAGCATTAAAAATTTTAGGGGAGAAAACTGGAATTAAGATTGAGAAATTTGAAGGAGAGAATGAAATCCTATATTCAATCCACGAGTTTGCAGCGAATCTTTACCATAAAGAACTTTTAAAATCCAAACCTGTTCTTGAATACTTAAAAAAAAGAGGAATAAAAGAAGACATAATAGAAGAATTCAAATTAGGTTTTGCCCCACCAGGTAATTTCTTTCTATCTAATGCAAAAAAAGAATTCAAAATTCAAGATCTATTAAAGAGTGGGCTTATAAAAAAAAGCTTAGAAGAAATCAAAGACACATTCTTTCTAAGACTCCTATTCCCTATTTTCTCTTCCTCCGGTAGAATTATTGGATTTGGAGGTAGAAGGTTAAGCAAAAACGGTCCTAAGTATCTTAATTCTCCAGACACACCAATTCATAAAAAAGGTAAAAATCTTTATAGTTTGTGGCACACAAAAGAGGAAATAAGAAAATTAGAAAAGGTTATTCTTGTCGAAGGATATTTTGATTTTCTTTCTCTTTATCAATCAGGATTTAAAAATACTGTTGCCTGCTTAGGAACATCTTTAACAATGGATCAAGCAGAATTACTTTCAAGATATGCTAAAGAGATCTTCCTTTTTTTCGATGAAGATATAGCAGGTGAAGCAGCTACACTTAGGTCTCTTGGGATGCTTTTAGGAGAAGGATGCAATGTAAGAATAGGTAAAATCGAGAAAAAAGATCCTGCAGAATTAATAGTAAAAGAAGGCAAAGAAGCTTTCGAAAAAGCAATAAAAGAATCAACCGATTTTATAGAATGGCTTCTGGAAAAGGTGCGAACCAAATATCAATTAACTTCTCCCTTTGAACTCTCAAAAGCCATTGAAGAAATTAATAATTTTCTTCAATCTATAAGAGATAGAACAAAACAGGAAATATATAAAGATTTTTTATCAAAGAAACTTGCAATAAGTAAAGAAATGTTTGGTATAAATAAGGAAGTAAGTAGAAAATCCACTTCAATTAAAAAAATTAATATTAGTGAAAGAGAAGAACTTGAACTATTACTTATTTATTCACTTTTAGAGAATCCAAAAGAGAAAGATAAAGTTCTTTCTATAATAGATGAAGAATACATCAAAAATCCCCATTTAAAGAAATACTTTAGGTTAATAAAAGAAGGGATAGAAGTAAAGATAAAAGATACAATAGAATCATTGCCCCAGCCTTTTATAGATTACCTTATAAAAAAAAGCGAATTCCCTTCTCCTTCTCCAATTTCTCAGGCTTTGGGGTTAAAAAAATATCATTTAGAGGAATTAATAGAACAAAAATTATTAGAACTCCAGAAGCTTAAAGAAGGAGACGAAAAAGAAACATTATTATGTGAAGAAATAGCTAAACTTACAGAGGAAAGAGAAGCTATTAAAAAGGAGGGGTAAATTGAGAGAGAAAGAAATAATCTTATCAAAATTTTTAAATCTAATGGAAGAAGAGATTCCTTTGAATGAATTAATAGAAAGAATAGAAACATTTGAAGATGAACCAAACGAAGAAACCTTTACCTCAAAGAAAGAAAAAAAGGCTTCCTTAACAAGTGATAGTGAACCTTTTAAGCTTTATCTAAAAGAGATAGAAAAACTTTCCCTTCTTACAGAGGAAGAAGAACTTGAACTGAAAGAAAAATTAGAAAAAGCTTGTGTAATGCTCACTCAACATTTGAGTAGGGTTATCCCTGTAATAAATGAATTTTTGTCTTTTGAGAAAAAAATTAAAAGAAAGCCATCTTTTATTAAACAGTTTTTATATTTAGATAAAAATAGAATTAAAAAACACAAATTAGATAAAGAAAGAAAAAATTTATTGAGATTAATGAAGAATATTGGAAGATATAAAATAAAACTGGAAAAATATAAAGAAGCTTATCTAAGAACTCAAAAAAATATTTACAAATTTAAATATAAAAGATATGAGGATGCAATAATAAAACAAATCCTAAAAATCAGAATCCAACCAGTTTATTTAAAAAAATTTATAAATTTAGAAAAAGAAATATACAATAAGTTTGAAAATCTAATCCTACAAAACAAAAAAATAGAAGAAGACCTAAAAATAGAACTATCTCAGGAAGAGAGAGAAAAAATAATCCATAAAAAAGAAGAGTTAAAAAATGAATTGGAGAAATTTCAATTTGAAATCCTTGCGAGTTGGGAAGAAGTTTCCAATACAAGAAAAAATATTGAGAAGTGGGAAAATTTCTTCTCTTATATAAAGAAAAGATTGATTGAAGGAAATCTTCGGTTAGCTTTTTCAATAGCGAAAAAATATAAAAGATTGAGTCTTAGTTTTATGGATCTTATCCAGGCTGCAAATACAGGTCTTGTAAAAGCGGCAGATAGATTTGATTATAAGAAAGGTTATAAATTCTCAACCTACTGTATTTGGTGGATCCGACAATCTATAATAAAAACTATTGCGGAGCAACTTGAATCTTTTTCCCTACCTATCCACGCATTGACTCTTCTTAACAAAATAAAGAATTCAAAAAAGAAATTTTTAAAAAAGAGTGGCATTCTCCCTTCCATAGAAGAAATATCGGAAGATATTGGAGTCTCAGGAGAAAAGATAAAATTCGCAGAAAACTTAAAAGGGGCAACGAAATCTTTAGATGACCCCATTATGGAAGATGGAAAACTCCTATTTGGAGACACAATTTCAGAAGAAAGTGTCCCTTCTCCAGAGAAGAAAGCACTATTAAAGTTATTAAGCGAAAATCTTCTTGAAGAGCTAAAAATCCTCTCTCCTCGTGAAAGAAAAGTCTTAGAACTAAGATATGGTCTTTTAGATGGGGAAAGCAAAACCCTTGAAAGAATCGCTTCAATGTTTAATATTTCAAGAGAAAGAGTAAGACAAATAGAAGAAAACGCTCTTCGCAAATTAAGAATGGGACCAAACAGAAAAAAACTAAAAACATTTTTCCATATGTGGGCCGAGGAGCTTTAAAGTGGTTTTAATAATTCTTCTAATAGGAAAATGGTTAACTCTAAACGGAGAATTTCAGCATTCTATAATTGAAGATAATTCTGAAAGGATAAAAGTTGAAGTTTCTTTTTCAGGATTTTTTTTAGATACAATTGTAATAAATGGAAAATCTTATAGTAAAATTATAATGCCTGGGGCTTTCAATTATTTACAAAAAGGATATCCTTCAACTCCAAGAATTGCTAAAAGTTTTATAGTTCCTACTGATAAAAAAGAGATAAATTTTAGGATTATTGATAAGGACTTCATTAATATTAAAGCACCTCCAATTATTCCTTCTAAAGGAAATATATATCGAAGTATTTCCCCTTCCTCAATCCCATATTATTTCAGTGATTTTTATTCCTCAAAAGATACTTTCCCATCTTCTTGGGTATATCTTTCAAAACCTTTCTTTATGAGAGATTTCAAAGGAATAACGGTTTACATTAATCCAATCCGGTACAATAGAGAAAAAGAAGAAATTCTCGCTCTTAAAAAAATAACTATAGAGCTATATTTTGAGGGTGAGATAGAAGTTTCAAGATTTTCAGAAGAGAAAATATTCTTAAAAACGATGGAAAATATATATAAAAATTTCTTTATAAATTTCAGTGAGAAAAAATTGAGATACAAAATTATTGAAGAAGCTCCTGGCAGAATGATTATCCTTACCCCACAAAAATATCTATCTGAGCTTGATTCTTTTGTTACTTGGAAAAGAAGAAAAGGTATACCCACAGAAGTTTATCTCTTAGAAGAGATTGGGAATGATGTCTCTTCAATAAAAAATTTCATTAAAAAACAATATGATAGCTTAGGGATCACTTTTTGCCTTCTTGTTGGAGATGGAGACGAACTTCCTCCTCCAAAAGGAACGATTGGTCTTTCCGAAAATAAAGATGCAGATCCAACTTATGCTTATGTTAAAGGAAATGACTACTATCCTGAGTTTTTTGTAGGAAGATTCTCTTCAAATGGAGGATCAAACCTAAATATAAGGAAACAGGTAATGCGGAGTATTAAATATGAAAGAAACCCTGAGGAAGGAGCAGATTGGTATCATAAAGGATTAGGAATTGCGAGTAATGATTACGATCCTGTTGACTCCATATTGGATAAAAAAAGATGTAATTGGTTAAAAGATACCTTACTTTATAACATCCCTCCTTATTTTACTTACACATCTATTGACTCAAGTTACGATCCTTGGGGGACAAGCTCCAAGATTGCAAGTGTTATAAATTCTGGTGTATCAATAATAAATTACATTGGACACGGTTCAGTTAATGGCTGGGCAAGTGGAGGAGGGTTTTCTATCAGTAATATAAATTCTCTTAGAAATTATTGGAAACTTCCACATGTGATTTCTGTAGCCTGTTATACAGGAGATTTCAATGGGAAAACCTGCTTCTCTGAAGCAGCCCTAACCAGTGGAACTATAGAAAATCCTACAGGCTTTATTGTTATTTTAGCCCCCACAATAGAGCAATCATGGATTCCACCTTGCATTGGACAAGAAGGAGCTATTAATCTCCTTGCTCATTATAAAGCAAATACAGCAGGAGGAGTTTATTTTAACGGTCTATGCTATATGATAGAACAATGTGGTGATTCCATTGGAGGAGAAATTGCAGAAACATGGCACATTTTTGGAGATCCTTCTCTTCAACTTAGAACGGATACTCCAAAGAAATTCAAAGTAACCTTTCCAGATACAATCTACCTTGGTCTTCCAGATCATGATATAAAAGTTTATGAAGAAAACTCATTAAATCCAGTTAGAGGAGCTTTGGTCTCTTTATATAGAAAAAGAGATAACCTAATAAAATCAACCTATACAGATTCAACAGGTAAAGCTATTATTACATTCTCTCAAAAAGATAGCATTTCATTTACAGAAAAATTTTATTTAACAATTACTCACTTTAATTATAAACCATACTTAGATTCAGTTTGGGGCTCCACTCCAATTTTCTCCTCCAAAATTACCTCTTCCATCACAAATGGAATTTTAGAAATAGAATATAGAATTCAGCCCTGGAGGGAGATAGACTTTTTAATTTACGATATTACCGGAAGAAATGTTATTCATAAAGTAGAATTTGATGGTTCTGGAGAGTCAAAGACCACAAAAATAAACTTAAATAACCTTCCCTCTGGCGTTTACTTTTTAATAACAAAAACAAATAACACAACTCTGCATTCTCAGAAATTTATTTTAATTCACTGAGATTTTAAATCTTTTATCAAATTCTCAAACAGTTCCACTTTATCAGTCTTATTAAGTCTTATTGCACATTCTCTCCCTTTTTCTAAAACCTCAATCTTACTTTTCCTATCTGTAATCTTATTAGCACTTTCTAAATACAATTCAAGAGCTTCTTCATCGTTTAATTCGCAATATATAGTGGCTTTAAAGGAAAGAAGCTCTCCCGTTTCTTTATCTCCCAAATTTTTCAATCCTTTATTTAGAATCTCAATTGCAGTTTTCAAAGCACCTTCCTGGAAATATGTTTTTGCAAGAAGAAGATAAGTTTTCCCTATATAATCCGAATCCGGAAATTTCTCTATAATATTCCTAAGAGGAATTCGAGCCTCTTCTAAAAAACCTAATTCTTGATAAAGCAAGGCGATTTGATATAAAGAATATGGTTTAAGGCTATCTGTAGAAACCTTCTTATAATATTCAATCGCTTTTTTAAAATCCCTCATTTTTGCAAAATTCTCCCCGAGCTTCAAGTAAATCTTTTCTTTCAAATCAGGTTCTCCTTCTATATTGTTCTCAAGAAGCTCTATAGCCTTAGGGAATTCACCCATCTCTTCATAAACTCTCACAGCATTAAACAAAGCTTCTTTAGCCTCAAGGGATCCCGGATAATCAAAAAGCACTTTTTTATTAAATTGAATTGCCAGATCGTATCTCTTCGCTACCTCATAATACTCTGCTATTTTAAGAAGAAGAGAAGGTGTTCTAGGACTTTTAGGATATTTTTCCACAAAAACCTTATACATATGTATTTTTGTAGGGAATTCTCCTCTTCTCCATCTTATTTCCAAAATCTTATATTGTGCCTCATCCAACAAATCCAGAGAAATTCCTTTTAGCGACAATATCTCTTTATAACATCTATAAGCTTTGCCAAATTCTTCCTTATTTAAAAAAATTTCTCCAAGATATTTATAAGCGATTGGTAACCACGAAGAAGAAGGATATTCTTTTAAAAGTAACTCAAACCATCTAATTGCTTCGTCTTCTTTATTAAGAAGAAAATTAATTTTGCCGAGTAATAAATAAGCATCATCTCTAAGAGGAGAAGAAGGATATTTTTCTACTATTTCCTTAAAGTAGTCAATACTTTCAACTTTCCCTTGTTTTAATAGAGCTCTTCCTATCCGATACAAAGCATATTGTTTAAGTTCTCCCTCTTTATAGATATCAAGGAATTTTTTAAATAATGAAACACTTTGAGAATACTCTCCAAGTTGATACATACACCAACCTGCTCCAAAAAGCTTATGAGTTTCATAAAAAGGAAAGCTGTCAGAAAGAAAAATTTCTAAGGCTTTCTCCATTTTTCCTTTCTTATAATAAGCCTCTCCTTTTAGATAATTAGTAAGAGGGGTATTTATAGAAGCCCTTTCCTGAAAAGAAATAAGACTATCAAATTCAGAAAGTTGAAATAAAGTAGCTATAATATATACTCCTGTAAGTTGTGTTTCTTTTATTTTATAAGACTCTCTAAAATAGTTTAAAGCTCTTCTATATTTTCCTCCCTCATAACAAAGATATCCTCTACCAAGAAAATTCTGCCATAAAGGTATAGAAGCCTTTCCAAGCCAATCCAAAATTTTTAAAGAATCCTCTTCATAAAAGACAAAATAAAAACCAAGAGAATCAGGAAACTTATTTATAATTTCTTTTTCAATTGGATTTCCAAGAGAAAGAGTATACAAATTTTCTAAAAAAAATATGTATTCCCACTCATCTATCTTCTTAAAATTTGAAACTGCTTTCTCAATATCACCCTTTAGGTAATTAATAACACCCTCAAGATAAATTGCTTCCTTTTTTCTACCATAAAAAGAAGCTTTTTTCAACTCCCGAGAAGCTCTATCAAAATCTTTAAGTTTTATATCAATTACGGCAAGATTTAAATAAGCTTCTCCCTTTTCTACAAAAGAAGGCTCCACAGAAAGAGGTAAAATATACTCTTTTCTTAATTTATATAATTCTTCCTCTTCACCAGAAAAAACTAAGATCAAAAAAAAGAAAATCAATAAGCTCCCCTCCCAGATATTAACGCTGGAATTGTTTTTAAAAGGATAAGAAAGTCAAGACTTAAGGACCAATTATTTATATATTCTAAATCTAACCTCATCCATTCTTCAAAAGATAAGTCCGAACGGCCCTTTATTAACCAAAGAGATGTTAAGCCTGGCTTTATCGCAAGTCTTTTTCTCTGCCAATCTTCATACTCTTTCACTTCTTCCGGAATGGGAGGTCTTGGTCCTACAAGTGACAAGTCACCCCTTAGCACATTAAATAACTGAGGTAGCTCATCAAGGCTAAAACGTCTTAAAACTCTACCCACCTTTGTAACTCTTGGATCATCTTTTATTTTAAAAACAACCTTATCCATTTTATTTAAATAAGCAAGACTTCCCTTCATTTCATCAGCATTCTCAAACATTGTCCTGAACTTAAACATTGTAAAAATTTTGCCCTTTAGTCCTACTCTCTTCTGCTTATAAATTACAGGACCTTTTGAAGTCAATTTTATCGAAACCGCAATCACGAGAAATAAAGGAGAAAGGACCATTATTGCAATAAAAGCGACTATTCGATCAAGTAGATATTTAATAAAAAGTTGGGCATAAGAAGTAGGAGTAGGATGAAAAGTAATAAGAGGAGATCTAAATAAATTCTCAACAGAAACAAAACTCCTAAGATTACCAAAACTTCCTTTTAAATAATAACTAACTGTTACGCCAAGGTTTTCTAATTTAGGAATATATTTTTTATATTTTTCTTCAGTAATTATCACCCATTCAATTACCTCTTTATGTAAAAATTCTGAAAAATCAATCGGAACTTTACTAAATATTTTTATTATATTAATCCCAAAAAAATCATGAAGAGAAAATAACTCTTCTATCTCTTTTGCTTCTTTTTCTTTCCCAAAAACAACAGCTCTTATTGAATTCCTCTTTCCTTTTGAGATTAACTCTCTATTAATTATTAATAGAGTTATCCCCAGAACACAAAAGACCAAAAGAGCAATACGACTTTGATTGAACAATTTAAAATAATAAAGAACAACTATGTAAACAGCTATTGTTAATAAAAAGCTAAAAATAGTTTTTAAATAAAAATTATGCTTATCCAAAGGGAATCTATCCAAAGTTAAATTATTAAAAGCTATCGCTGGAGGAAATGTCAAAAGAAATATTGGGAAAATTCTCAAATAATAATTTAAATACCATTCCCACTCTGGAATTTCTCCATAAGTAGGGAAAAGAGCTCTTGTGAAAACTGCAATCCAGTAAGTAACAATCAAGATTATTATATCAGAAAAGGTTATCGTGAATCTCAGAAAATGCTTTCTCTCTTGAATCACTCCTTCATCTCCTTTAAAGAGAAGAAAAAGAAAATAAAGAAAAGCCTTGTTAAAAGAAAGAAGAATAGAAGGAAAAGGATAGGAAAATTATAACCCATATTTTTCCGCAGATAATAAAACATAGAAATATTAATAGCAATTTTTGCTTTCAATTTTTCTTTATCTGTGCTTGCTCCTAATTTATGATAGAAAATAGCCTCTGGTAAATAAGCTATTTCGAACCCATTCTTTCTCAACCGGAAGCAAAAATCAGTGTCCTCAAAATAGAGAAAAAATTTCTCATCAAAACCACCAAACTTTTCAAAAATTTCCCTTCTAAAGAGCATCACAGCTCCTCTCACACAATCAGGAAATTGAATCTTGGTATAATCAAGCTCCGTCATTAAATATCTCCTTGATATAATATTATTCGGGAAAATCTTTCGCAATAGAGACTCTCTTCCTCCAAGGACATTTAAAATTGTTGGAAACTTTCTGCAGGAGAGTTGAATAGAACCATCAGGATAAATAAGTTTTCCTGTAACTAAACCTACTTTCTTATTTTTCCTCAAAAACTTAATCAGTTTATCTATAGCATTTTTAGTTATCTTAACATCAGGATTTAAAAACAAGATATAGGGAGAGGAACTTAACCTTGCTATTTGATTACAGGCAGAACCAAATCCTACATTCTTTTCATTCAAAATATATTTTATTTTTTTTCTTTTAATATTTTTTAAAAAATCTTTGCTACCATCTCTTGAGTCATTATCAACGACAATAATTTGATAGTTACAATTTGGGGGATTTTTAAAAATTGAATCTATGCAGCTCTTTAACTCATCTTTCGTATTATAATTCACAATCCCAATCGTAAGGGTCATATTTTCTTAATAAGTCTAAAAAAACCCAATCTCCAAACTAACCAAAAAGCCTCCCAGATAATTTTTTTAGACATCTTAGAATTCCCAACTCTCCGCTCTACAAAAACAATCGGCATTTCCTTAATCTTAAATCCTTTCCAATAACCATAAAAATGTATCTCTATCTGAAATCCATAGCCTTCAGCTTTAACCTTATTTAGATCAAGAGTCTCAAGAAAAGTTCTCTTCATTCCTTTAAAACCACTAGTTAGATCTGAAAGAGGAACTCCTGTCACTTTCTTCGCAAAAAGATTTGCGAAATAGCTCAAAATTAGCCTTGAAATCGGCCAATTGATAACATTTACCCCTTCCTTATATCTTGACCCAATAACAAGATCCACATCTTCCTTCTCAAGAACCTCACGAAAGATCTTAAGATTAGAAGGATCATGCGAAAAATCAGCATCCATTTCAAAAACAAACTTGTATTCCCTCTCAAGAGCCCACTTAAAACCCGCAATGTATGCACTCCCTAATCCCATCTTCCCTTCCCTTTTGATTAAATGAACCCTATCTTTTTCTTTTTTCTGAATTTCTTCCACTATCTTCCAAGTTCCATCTGGAGACGCATCATCTATAACTAAAACTTCAAACTCCTTTCCTTGCCTCAAAACTTCCTTTATAATTGAAGAAATATTTTCTTTTTCATTATAAGTTGGAATAATAACCAAAGAATCTCTCTTCAAGGTTTACTCCTTAATATAAAGAAAATCAAATTGAGAAGGATTGTCAAAATTATTGAAATCAATATACAAGAAGAAAGGGGAAAATAAAATGTAAAGTTTTCTTTTTGAATCAAGATATTCCCAGGCAAACGAGAAAAAAACGGAATTTTTGCAAATAGAATAATTAAAATTCCGGTTATTACAAGAAAGGTTCCAATCATTAAAAGGGGCGTATCCATCTTCATAATAAATTATACAAATTTATTAGATTGTTGTCAACCAAACTCAATCTGAAATCTTTTTTAATATTTTTTCTAAAGGAGGAACGTTAAAAAACTTTCTTCCAGAAATCAAATTCGCAACTTCTTGATAAACCTCAGAAATACCCTCTTTTAACTTTTTAGGTAAGGGGTCTGGTTTGGTTTTTACAAGAGATTTCCAGTTAATTGAATCCTTCTCTTTTGCTTTTTTTACCTCTTTATACCAAGTAGATTTTCTATAGAATTTACGCAAAATTTCTTTACTTAAAGTCATCCCATTAAAAAGAAATCTACACTCATCAAGAGTTCCAAGAGCATCCACAACCATAATAAAGCCTCTTTCATCTAAAGCAAACTCTATTTTACCATCCTGATTAACAATACCTACTTTTTCTGTTTCTTCTGTTATTATCCCGTTAATATTTGAAAGAAGACTTTTCAGCTCTTCAATTTGATCTAAGTCAAGATTACTCAACTCCATTGCCTCTTCCCAAGATAAATATCTATCAGTCTCTTCTAACTTTGTAGAGACATCAAGAATTGGTCTTTTTAAAGGAACATCAGGGATAACTTCTCCATCATAATTAATTTCTCCTCTATAATACCTTTCCCAAAAAGAAGAATCTTCAGGAACCGAATTTCTATAAATAAATTCTAAGGGAATAAGATAATTCCCAGATAAGTTTTTATAAACAGAGTAATCATATCCACCATCTTTCCTTTGGGGTTTTATCACTCTAACAAGCTTAACCTTAATTGTATTAAAAGGCTTATTTATTTTATCAAAACTTACCATCTTTCCATCAATTACTGCCCCAAGATAATGACTTGGGATCCCTTTTTTCTTCAAAACTTCAAAAAAATGGGTTGTAATTATTGCAAGAGAAGCACCTTTATTAGGGATTAAATCTGGCATCTCCCCCCAATCAAAAACGGAATACCTATCAGAAAAAGTAAAAAGCCCTATTCCAGGGCTATTTTCTTTCGGTTCTTCGATAACGAAAAGGTCTTTTACACTACCCATTTAATTTTTTATCCTCCTTTTCAATCTCCTCTTTATATCTTTTCTGATAATTATAAATTCTTTCTCGAAGTTTTTCATCAGAAAGAGCAAGAATTTTAATAGCAGAAAGAGCGGCCTGTTCTTCTCCAAGAATAACAAGTGGAGCCACTCCTTTTGGCATTCTTAAACTCGAAAAAATATCTACACCACAAAATTTCTCTGAATAAGGTGGAGCTGCTATTACAGGTTTAGTCGTATTTGCATCCACAAAACCACTTAAAGCATTGCTTTTCCCAGCAATTGTAATAAAAACTACCTCTTCTTTTTCATTTTCTCTTACTATTTTTAGAACCTTCTCAGGAGTTTTATGAGCAGAAGCAACTCTCAATTCACAATTAACACCAAACTTTTTTACAATTTTTTCAATTCCCCTTGCATAATTTAAATCTCTTCCTGAACCCATAATAATAACCAATTTTCCCATCCAAACTCCTCATTTTGGAATTATCAACTTTCTCTCGCTCTTTTCCTTTATCCTTTCTTCTTTTGGAGTTAGTAATCCTGATTCTCTTTCTTCAAAACCCTCTCCAAAATTAAAGGAAGCCTTTTTAATTGTTTCTACTTCTCCTGTCTCAACTTTCTTTGGTAGAAAAACATATATAAACTCCCAAACTTTTCTATCATCTGCAAGTGGACGATTAAGCGCACTTCTTATAAAGATAGTCACAAAAAAACCATTTTGATCTAAAGGCATTCCAGTAGATAAAAAACCAAGAATTAACCCGGCTGCTTTTCCTTTATCGTTATCTTTATTCTTTTCTGCGAATATCCTAAGTTTTTCCCTAATTATTGAAAGAAGAGCAGGGGTTATAGTTCTTCTTAGCCCTTCCCTAAGAAATTCTTTAGGATCTTTTATCTTACCATCTCTAACTTCTTCTAAAAACTCATCCAGCTTTTTAGTCTTAACCTTTACCTTTCGAAATTCATCCTCATAAGGAAGGTTAAACATAAGATTAAGAAAATAATAAAGCTCTTCTTTTTTCATCTTTCTATTATAAAGTAAGGGAAAATTTTTGTCAAGTAGAACCCTCCTAAGTTAAAGTAAAGGAGCAAAAACCAAAGAAACAATTGCCATAAGTTTAATCAGAATATTCATTGAAGGACCTGTTGTATCTTTGAAAGGATCTCCGACTGTATCTCCAACAACTGCAGCTGCATGAGTAGGGGTCCCTTTACCTCCAAGATTACCTTCTTCAATCCATTTCTTTGCATTATCCCAAGTTGCTCCTCCATTCGTCATCATTAGACCAATTAAGACTCCAGTAGTTGTTGCTCCAGCCAAAAATCCTCCAAGAGCATGTTTACCAAGAAAGAAACCAACTAAAAGCGGAACAATCACAGCTAAAAGCCCTGGTAGAGCCATTTCTTTTATAGCTCCCTTTGTTACAATGTCAACACATCTTCTCGTATCTGGCTTTACCTTCCCTTCTCTCAACCCAACAATTTCTCTAAACTGACGTCTAATTTCAATAACCATCTTATTTGCGAGTTGTCCAACAGATTTCAAAGTGAGTGCTGAAACAACAAAAACCATAAGACCTCCAAGAAGTAAGCCGATAATCGTTTTCACATCACTCAAATTAATAATGTCTATATTTGCAACCTTCTGGTATGCAGAGAAAAGAGCAAGAGCAGTTAAAGCAGCCGACCCAATTGCAAAACCTTTTCCAATTGCAGCAGTTGTATTTCCTAAAGCATCCAGTTTATCCGTGATTTTTCTAACCTCAGGTTTCTGCCCTGACATCTCTGCAATACCTCCGGCATTATCGGCAATAGGTCCATAAGAATCTGTAGACATAACAATACCAATTGTTGAAAGCATTCCCACAGCTGAAATTGCAATTCCATAAAGTCCACTTAACTGATAAACAAGATAAGTGGAAATACAGATTGTGACAAGGGGTAAAATTGTGCTTTCAAAAGCTGTCGCAAGACCTGTGATTATGGTTGGAGCTGCCCCAGATTCGCTGCTTTTAGCAACTCTCTTTATCGGTGGCCCACTTGTGAAAAACTCACTTTCAAGACCAATTAAAACCCCTGTGAGTAAGCCAGCCACAATGCACCAGAAAATGTTAAAATTCCCAATTATGCTTTTTACAGCAAAAAAAGATGCGGCAACAAAAATAAAACCACTAACATAAGTTGCATAACGTAAAGCAGATTGAGGATCAATCCTTTTCAAAAAGTTTATTGAAGATATCCCAATAAGCGAAGAAATAAGGCCCAAAGTGATCAAAACAAGAGGTAAATACATCCACTTAAAAGGAGAAGCTAATGTTGCTCCAATAGCCATTGTTGCAACAACAGATCCAACATAAGACTCAAATAGATCTGCACCCATTCCTGCTGTATCTCCAACGCAATCTCCTACATTATCAGCAATAACCCCGGGATTTCTGGGATCATCTTCAGGAATATTTTCTTCAATCTTACCGACAAGATCAGCACCAACATCAGCAGCTTTTGTATATATTCCTCCACCAACACGAGCAAAAAGAGCAACAGAACTTGCACCCATAGCAAAACCATTGATAATCATTGTGTCTTTTGTTAATATATAAACAATACTTAAACCTAAAACTCCCAAAGAAGCAACCGCAACTCCCATAACAGAACCACCCCTAAAAGCAACACTCAAAGCCTCTGATATTCCACTTTTAATTGCAGCTGCACAGGCTCTTCCGCTCGACCGGGTTGCAGCCTCCATCCCTAAAAGCCCTGCAGAAAGAGAACAAAAAGCCCCAAGAAGATAAGCAAGCCCTGTCCCAAAACTCAAAAACTTTGTTAAAACGAGAAAAACAATTAAGGCAAATATAAAAATAATTTGATATTCTCTTTTTAAGAACGTCATTGCTCCAAGATGAATTTCTTCAGCAATTTCCTTCATTCTCTCAGAACCGGCATCTTTTTTCTTTAAGAAAAGATACGTCCCAAGAGCGAACAAAATGCCTACAACTCCAATCCCGGTTATAATGTAAATCATCTATCCTCCTTTTTTATTTTATCTTTATTTTTACCTTTACAATTGAAACTTAAGTTAAGCAAAATTTTTATTTTTCCTATGCTTTTTCTATATGACCTGCTTTCTAAATTTTCCCATCAATATTATCATTTTTACCAAATTGTCAAGTATCCCCTTTTTCTCCGGCAGTTAAGGTTTAAAGTAAAAATATTTAAATAAAGATTAGAACTTCAAGAGAGATCTAAAAAAACCTTAAAGATAAAGCCTTTTCTACATAACTTCAGATAAAATTCCCCAAATTTTCTTTCTACAATTTGTTTGGTCTATTTTCCTCTCCAAACTCAATTCCCAATTGTCTCAACGCCTCTTTCACTTTATTTTCATAATCCTGTTCAGAAATTTTTCCATCCCTTGCTTTAATTTCTAAATTAATAATCTCAAATTTTTGCTGTAAAAAGTTTATTATGCGTAATACCTCAGAAACTTTCCCTTTAGGAATATCAAAACTTAAGTGGACATTATCCTTAAAACCGCTCTCTTCTACAGCTACCTCCAAAGATTCATTAACAGCTGCTCCTGTTCCAACGGAAGTGCTCGGTGGATACTCCATCTTATGTTCCGAAGTTATCCTTTCCTTACCTCTTTTTTCCTCTTTACAGAGCTCCTCACTTATAAGAATCTCATTATCACTAAAACCAACCCTCGGGGTTTCTTGAAAATATCTACAAATCGGCTTGTCGTTTTCAAGTTCCCCCAAACCAAATACACCTTTCTCAATCCCCTCTAAAATTGCTCTTTCAAGGATAGTTCTGTCTCTAACTCGAAGCTCACCTGGAGTCTGGTATCCCGCTTGCGCAATCTGTTTTGTTAATACAAACCTATTGTTTTTAAGGTATCGTTCCTTAATGACGAGTGGAACTAACTGCTCAACAACTTCACCATTTGAAAGAAGTTTCTCATACACCACAACATCAAGTGGTTTCTGTTCACCATACGTTGGGATGCCAAGGTCGTCTTTCTTGTAGCCTTCCCTCGTAGGAATGGCAACTTGTCGGTACAGTTTCCGAAGTGCTTCTTTGATGTCGCTTTCGTATCTCTTGAGTTCAGCACGAATTTCTTTCCGTTGTTCCTCTCCCAGAGAAACGGTTGTATCTTTCTCAAGCGCTTGGTAAGCTTTGTAGCGTTTCAATTGAACTCTAAAGCTTGCTCGCTCAATATCAGTAGGGAAAAGGAAAAATAAAGTGTTACAATTTACCCGAGGGCTTTCACCTTTTGTTTTCAAAATAGATTCAATCACCTCTTTCTTCTCTTCTGGTAAAATAATAAGCTTCAGATCTTCAGTATCAGGAATTGACGACGATTGTTCTTCCCACAGAAACACTTTCATTCGATCTCCACGGATATTCTGCTTCAGTAAGTCTTTCTCTAATTCAAGCAATTCTGCATCGTGAACATTCTCCATTTTAGTGAGGATAATACGATTAATATTTGGCTGGTTCGAGAAGAAGTACTTATCTGCTTGAAGTTGGAAATAAAACAGCTTGCTCTTCAACTGCTCAAGAGCTTCTGCAACAACACTAGAAGGGTTATTGAGCGTTGTTGCTGTCCGTTTAATTTCTGTTAGCGTTGCCCCCCGTTCTGTTCCTCCGGAGAATGAATACATAAAAATTGCCGTTGAAGCTCGAGTTGCAAGGTGTAAACCCTTATACGCTTCGCCAAGATTCATATCCACTTTCTTACTTCCCGCATCTGCATCAGTAATATCTTGTGCAATGACACTGTTGAATTCTGTTCCAATGTGTTTTAAGAGTTCTTGACGTATCTCCTGTTGGGCAAGATTAAAATCTGCAAGACTGATATAAGGAAGATTTTTTGTTTTGAGTTCTGAGATAACTAATGAAAGAAGCCTTAAAACACCTCGAGTCCGTTGAAAACCAGGGAAACTTCCCCACCTGTGATATAAAACATCAATCACTTCTGGCATAAAAGGATAAGAATCTAAAAATCTATCCCGATACTCGCTGACTTCCATCCCAGGCGGGAGAATCCCTTCCTTCTGAGCATAGTCAAGAAAGTGCTTAATTACTTGTAATGCCTTTTTCTCATCAACAGATGTAAAAAGCCTTCGACGAATGACCTTGGCAATCTCGGATTCTTGCACAGGCGTATAGATTTTTTCCACTCGTCCCATCACTTTTTGAAGCTGAGCGAATAATTGTTCTGCTGCCTGATCGTAGTGTTCGATTATACTTGATGGAAGCGTTACCACAAGGCACGCCTTCTCCAAAATCGAGACCGTCTCCGTCAGCTCCTGCATAAACGCCATAGTTTGTGCGGCAAGTGTACTGCTTTCTACTTTTACTCCAGCGGCTTTCGTTACATACTCAAGCACTTCATCCATAAGGATGATGAGAGGCTGATGCGCCTGAAGCACTGCTTTTATCTTGTCTTTACCCGGCGATGTTAATCCAACGAGTTTTTCATTCTTCCCCGTAAGTTGTTGCTCAAGAATACTCCAGAGCGTATCCTTTGCGCTAATATTTGTACCCACAATGACAACTCTCTTCGCGTTCCACTCCTGCGCCTTGTGCATGATGGCAATAAGCGAATGCGTCTTACCTCCACCAAATGGTGTCTGAATCTGAATGGTCGAATCACCACCCTTGCCGGTTACTCGCCTGTAGATAACATCAAGCAGATTTTGTAACCCTTGGGTTTCGTACGTCTTCTCAAAAAATGTTTTCGCATCCCGATACTCAGCCGGACCGCGATTGTGATACGCTTCCCAAAGGTCCGCTGCAAAAACATCCATTGTGAAACGACCCTCAAGGATGTCTTTGTGAGGGATTGCTATTGTATGAAATGGTTTCATTTGAATAACTCCTTTTGCCTCTTTTGTTTTATCTCACTTCTAATTCTTTCTCTCCCTGCTAAAAATCCTTCTAGTAATTTCTTCTCTTTACTCTCGTTCGGCAAAGTTTCTGCAATTGCCTGAGCTACTCGGTAAAATGCTTCGCTCTTGCCAAAGCCGGTTGTCTGCAAGCGCTCAAGTATGTCATCTCGCTTGCTCTTTTCCCATAGCAAGAGCATATGATGCAACACATCGATGAGCTCATTGGAATTTTCCAAGTCTTTTATGGTTCTTTCTTCCGGACCAAGTAGGCGAATAAATTCTTTTTCTTTTCTAATAAACCCATGTTTGTTCCATTCATTCGCTAAATCGATGCCACAGCTTGCTGCCAGCTTGCGTGCTTCGTCGAATTGAACTTTTGCTTCGCCATATTCCCACCGGTAGAGCACGTAGTAGCGGGTAAGTTCGTTGATTTCTCCAGCAAATCCATTATGCAGGATCTTATGCACTGCATAATCAGTTGCAATTTTCCGAATATCTTCGAGCATCATATCTGCGCGAATGATATTGCCACTGTAGTCCATAATTTGTTTATATTTGCCAAAGACCTCAATACCAGCACCAATAGCAGAAATAAAAAAGTCTGCTCCACCAATTCCTTCTTGCCAGAGTCTTTCGAGCTTCTCATTCATATAGGATTCAAGCTCTTTTTTAACTTCTGGGTAAAATCCAATATCTTTTCGTTCCATTTTGCGGGCAACAATGTAAATAGAAGAAGCTAAAGATGCTGTTTCTTTAGCATTGAGCCGTGATTGCATTTCGGTATTCACTGGCCAAGAAGCATTGACAACCAAGCCACTATCAAGGAGTGCATTAATGACAGTTTCCCAGCCAGCAGTTGACTTATGAGCATACACAATCACAGCAATGCCACCAGGTTTTAAAATACGATACATCTCTTTGAAGGATAACGCTAACTGTTCTTCAAAGAACTTCATTCCAGCCTCAAGCCCTCCCTCTTTTTGTGTGTAAGCCACAATTTCTCCACTTTTGGGAGTAAGAGGAGTAGCAAAAAGCTCTGGAAAAAGATGCCCCACTGTTCGCTTAAGCCAAACATAAAAAAAATCAGAAAGGTATGAGTAGGGGACATTGTCGTAATATGGCGGATCAGTAAGAACTGCATCAAAGTAGTTGTCGGGATACGGTAGCTGTGTGGCTGAGGAATGGGTGACAGTGGGGATTGGAGATTGGGAGTTGGGGAGTTGGGAGAGGTGGTGAAGAACTGAAAGAATCCAATTTAACCCAGAATTCCAATCACCAGTAGCATTACTATCGGGATACAATTCAAAGTAGTCCCAAATCATAGGTAGAGCTTGTCTACCAAAAGTATGTGCTATAAATTCTCCTGCCACTGCCCAAACGCATAAAGTTGAGTTATAATCTGCTTGTCTACTTAATCCCATCCCCAAATATACTGTCACAGCCTTGGCAAAATCTTCGGGATAGCCCAATTCCCTCATCTTCTCATACGCTCTGCGCACAGCATCGGCAAAAACTAAAAGAGAGAGCTTCTGTCGAGGATTGAAAAGATCACCCCAAGTGTTCATTCCATAACCTTGGATCCTAAAACCTAAAGTTCCTCTTGGTGGCAATTCCTCATCTGGCACAGGTTCCAAAATCCATTTTTCGCGGAGTTCTTCGATTTTTTTGTTAAGTGCTTTTTTAGCTTTTTCGAAGGTTTTTATATCTTCTTCTGTGGCTAAGCGGTAGTATTTGCCTTCGGTTTTGGGTTTTGTATAAACCACAGCAATCATTCTTTCCCCAGCTTTTCCGGTTTGGAATAGTTTACGTGTGGTTTTGTCATCAATCATTGAGCCACAGGCTGGACACCGCACTTTGGCACGAGCTACTGTACCCTCTTCGGGATCAAAATCTTTGGGCCAAGGTTTGTAGTTGGAAATACCTTGCGCCACAATTTCAAACTCAATTGGCTTACCAGCTCCTTTTGTAACAGGATGCAAGGCAACCTTTTTATTATCCTTCTTAGCAAGCCAATATTGACGCATCAGAGGGATTTCCACACTACAAGAAGGGTTCTGGCAAGGAACAGTTCTTGCCCAAATGTAGCCAACTGGAATTTCACTCTTATTGGAAGTATAAAATTCAGCTAATTCTTTTTTTGCTTCTTCTAAAACCCAATTGCCCCAATACTCAACAGCAAAGAGCAAAGGATTTTGGATTGTTCTATTCTCATCCGTAAACAAATTGCCTTTCGATTGATTAGAAGCATGCAGTTTGAGCAAATTAGGCATGCCATCAAAAGGTTTGCTGAATTTTTGTGGAAATTCTAAGGTAGCTTTTTCAATAAGTACAGCCACAGGATTGTAATCATTAGCATAAGCTTCACAACCCAGTCTAAGCGCTTCGAGAGGATAAGAACCACCACCCGAGAAAGGATCTATAACCTTTGGGGGCTTACCTCCGTTTCCTTTTAAAATTTCCTCTTGTGCCTGTTTGATAAGTTGTTCGTTGTTTGAATTTTCCCACTTGGATAGGTTAATAATAAAATCTCTCTTTTTTTGCCATTCAATCGGATCTTCAGGTATTGGAGTAAGGGCAGCATAAGCAGTCGCGCGACTTGCAGCTAAAGGTCGGCGCGCCCACCAAATATGCAACGTGCTAATATGTCCGTGTCGGATGTTTTTTTCTTTTGCCGAAATCTCGCCTACCTCTTTTACTGGAAACGAGACTTCGATAAAGCGCTTGTCGTTCATACTTTTATTCCTTTATTTAAAATTTCATTGCTCTCCACAAAATAGCGAACAATCTCTATTTTCTCTTCTGGTTTTAAGATAGAGGCAGGGTTTGCGATAATACGTAGCTCTGGTTTTGAATCTGCGTTAAAAACAACATAAAGATAGTAATCGTTACCAAACCGTTGTGCCTTAAACCATTCGTTTTGTGTGAGAGCAACAGGACCGGTTTGAGCACGGGCTTTTACTTCGATGTACCGTGTGTTGTTACTGCTATCTGTAGAGCGGATATCGAAACCGAGGTTTTGTGATGAGACATCTTCGGGTATGCGACCTTGTGTTTGTTCGTATTCCATTGCCACGCGCATTCCGATTTCTTCAATTTCTGCATCGCTTACCATTGCCGCACTTTTCTGAGGATGCGGTTTTACCTGAATCATTCCAAGGAATCGTGGCATCGTCATTGTCAAGCTTTGTTCCTTTTCTATGAGGCTTTGAAGCTCTTTTAAAGCTTGTTCGTACTCTAATTTTCGTTCCTGCTTGTTTCTTATAACAAGGTCCACATTTTCACCTCTGGCTTTACGAGCTTCGAGATCAATTAGTTCCTCATCTAATTTTAAAACAAGGTGTTCAAGTGACTTAACTCCGTATTTCTGTTTTATTTCAGCTTGCCGTTTGCGCTCTGCAAGGAGTTCAGATTTGTATTGTTCGAGGGCTTTGATAGCGTATTCGACGGCCTTCTTCTTCATTGTTTCAACATCGGGAACTTCCACAAGAGATGGTGTATTTTCTTCAGCGAGATCCCAAATTATGGATGGTGGAATAAGTTTTATTCCATTATCATTTATGTAGAAAGAGAAAAGTCGTTTACCAGCAATAGCTCCCGTGCCATCTTTTATTTCTCCTTCGTAGAAAAGAATGTAGCCATTAAGCTTACCATCGGGGTCGTAGAACGTTGCTCCCGTGTAGATGCTCTCAAGTAAATTTTCTTCTACCCATTGTAATACAGCTTCGAAGAGAGGATGCCCAAAGGAAATAAATTCAACATTTGGGTTTTTATTCGATATATCTTTATCAAATGTAACTTTTGGGTAGCTTTTTAAAATACTTCCGTAGCATTTCTTAAATAGTTCATTTTCAGCAATTTTTCGAATTTCGTGTGGTATATTCTCTATTGCAATCAACCTATTATCTATTTTCTTTAATTTACCTCCAGCTCTCTCCAGGGCTTTAGTAAAGAAACTCTGCGTATATTCAGGTATAAGGCGGTTCTCTTTTGCTTTTTGAGCCATTTCCTTGATTCGAGTATAATCAATGTATCGTGTTGCCAATGTTTCGCCGAGGTTTTCTTTCACTTTCGCTATGTACTCTTCATCAACAGTTATCTCAATCGATTGGATGATTTCGTCGATGTTTCGTGCATTGACTGCCGCATCGAGCATTGCTTGCGAGAATTGTTTACTATCGATAATTTCACCAAGCACATCAAAAACTTTATCAGTCCCAATGGCAAGTTTTATTTCTTCAATTTTTTCAAAAAGTCGTTTAAGGACCATCCCTTCACGTGTATCGCTGGCAACGAGGTTATGAACAAAAACTTCTCTTGTTTGTCCATATCTATGGATACGCCCCATTCGTTGTTCAAGTCGGTTAGGGTTCCATGGTATGTCATAATTAATCATCAGGTTACAGAACTGAAGGTTAATACCTTCACCAGCAGCCTCTGTTGCAACCATAACTTCTGTCTCGTTCCTAAATACTGTTTCTGCGTAGACCCTTTCTTCAAGCCTCATTGCACCATGGATCGTGTTTACAGAATATCCCCAATCTTTTATTTTTTTCTCAAGGTATTCTAGTGTATCTCTGGATTCCGTAAAAATGAGAATTTTTCTTTTTTCCTTCTCTTGGACTTTTTGGCTTAATTCAGCAAGGGATTCTTTGAGTTTTTTTAGCTTAATCTCCTCTTCATTTTTAACAATTTCTGTAGCTTTATTCATGAGAGAATTAATCGTATTAATTTCTTTCTGCAATTCTTCTTCTGTTTCCGCAACACTGAGAGTCTCCCATTCTGATTCTTTCTGCCAGCGTTCCTGTTCAGATAGATCATCAATTTCTTCAATATCCTGTTCTCCTCCTCTTGGTGGTGTTCCAGATACCATAAGTTCTTCAAGTCTTTTCTTTCTGCGCTCTAATGATTTCAACATAGCGTAAATACTTGAGGCAAATCTCCTTTGCAGGATAACAAGAGCAAACGCGATATTCCTTCTCCCATCTTTTGATAATGCTAAATTGTATTGCTCCTCTACGTATTTTGAAAGCTCATTATAAAGCTCCTTTTCACGTGGTGATAACTTTCCTATTTCGAAGTACACAGTTTTGACATATCTTGGTAAAAATAGTGGTTTACCTTCAAAATCTTTGAGATCTTCTTTCATTCGCCTTATGAAAAGCGGATTATCTTTACTCTTGATGGATTCCCTCACCATCTCTTCTGTTGCAAAAAAGCCCGGGTCAAGCAAATCAAGAAAGAGTCTGAAATTTTCTGGGTCACCCTTATGCGGTGTAGCTGTAAGAAATACCAGATGATGTGTAATGTCTGATAACACCTCTCCGAGTTTGTATCGTTCAGATTTACTGACCTTTTCTCCATATCGGTAAGCACTCATTTTGTGTGCTTCATCGACGATAACGAGGTCGAACTTTGTAGCAGCCAATATTGGAAGCACATCGTCTCTTTTTGCGAAATCCATTGATGTAATGATGTGATTCTCTCTTTCCCACACATTTGTTCTGTAGATAGCATCGAAACGGCCTCGGTCTATCACTTCAAAAGTCTCATCGAATCTCTCTTGCAGTTCACGTCGCCATTGGTCTTTCAGGTGCCCCGGACACACGATGAGGATTCGTTTGATGAGCTGTCGCAGTTTGAGTTCTTTAATAATTAGTCCAGCCATTATCGTTTTGCCTGCACCAGGGTCATCAGCTATGAGGAAACGAATCCGTGGTAATTTCAAAATGTATCCATAAACCCCTTCTATCTGATGAGGAAGAGGATCAATTTTTGAAACATTCATTGCAAGTAATGGATCATATAAAGATGCATAACGGTATCTAATTGATTCTAATGATAGGAAAACCTTCCAGGCTTCTTGCTTAAAAAGCGGTCGAGCAGTAACAATTTCGATCTTTTCTAAGTCTTCTAATGGTAACACCTGATCAATAAGGTTCCTGCTTCTTTGTGTTTTTCCTACAATATGAACATAATCTCCTTGAGATTCACAAATGTTTACTATGACACATTCAGACCAGTATGGACCTTTAATAAGGTCATTTGCTTTAATGACTATATCTCCCATCCTTACCTCTTTGGGGTTAAATCTTGATTCCTGAATTTAATTACTCTTCTTTTTAAGGGAATTCTTCTACCCCCTTTTCATCTCTATTTTTATAATTATAACAAAAAAATCAAATAGGTCAATATAAAAACTCTCAAGAGAAAACACAAAATTAGTAAACTGAAAAGAAGATAGTTTTCTCTCTTACAGAATTGAATCTTGAGAAATAATCATTTGAATCCTTAGGTTTGAGTATTCTTTCTTAATTTTTCTCAATCTTCAGGATAATTTGGATTAACTCATTCCATTTCTAACTATAGAACCAAAAGATATATCTAAGCAATTTGCATTTTCCTGGAAGTAAATTAAGAAAGAAGACCCGACTAATTTAGAGGTAAATTTTAGTATTCCCAGAAAAACAAAAATCCTTTTATATTTTTATGTAAAGAGGCTCTTTTCAAATTGCTTAATATTTTTTTCAAAGAATTCTTTCACTTTTTCCCATCGCCATCCCTCATCTTTGACCAACAAAATAGGCGGTGGCTCTTCTTCAGCTTCCTCAAAAAAAGTTATACTTTTAAGAACATGATACATATTAACATCCGTTGAAGCAAATCTCTTTTTAAAAATCCCACAAGCCTCATCTATAGATAATCTTAACTGTAAAACAGCAAACAAATCATAAAAGTCCTTTTTTGTTCCCCTCTGAGCGATAGCTTTAATTTTTTCAGCCGTTATATCCCGCCAATCAGCGAGTTTTATACCTCGCCAGGTAAGTGTAGGGAAAACAAGCGGTTGGTTATAAAAAAGAAAAGAAAATTTAACCTTTCCAATCTCGCAGTGAATAGTTTCTTCTCTAACCAATAGAGTTTTATCAGGATGGATATTTTTAAGAAAAACTTCGGTATTAAATATCTCAGATGAAAAAAAGTCCAGGCCCAACGATTTCCTATGACCAAGTTGAAGTGCAAGACCTGTGCCACCAGCAAGGTAAAAATCATTAATATGTGGTGAAAGACTCTCTATTATTTCTGCTCCATTTTCCGGTAATACTTTCTCAAACACTCTATCTCCTTTAGCGGAATATTAAAGTAAAGAGCCCAGAATTTCCCTGTTTGAGGCATCAGGTTACGTCTTCTTTTTATTACCTCGATAATTTTCTCCTCCGGGTATACTTTTCTCAAATTTTTGATATCTTTTTCATCGCCGAAGTCAAGCACACGGCTGATAATATAGCCTGCATGCTTTTCAACATCTATATCCTCGGCATCCCAGAAAAGAACAGGGTTAAAAATTTTCTTTGGATTATTTTCTTTCGATTCTTTAACTTTCATAGTTAATTATACTCAAATTTTTTATATTTTCAACTAATCAATTCTTCTAAAAGGGATAAAATAAATTTCCCAAACATTTTTAAACTTCCCTTTTCAATAAAATAAAATCACCAATTTCAGAGCCCACATTCTTCGCCACAACCGCACATTTTGCCATAAAGAGATAGTAGACAGGCTTTCCGGTAACCGAAAGCGTTTCAAAATTTCCCTGCCCTTTACTGATAATAAGGTCCGCTCTTTCTACACATTCAAGAAATTCTTTTGAACAGAGAGAAAGAATTGTCCCAGGAATATCCGATCCGCTCGAAATTATTTCGGCAAATTTATCTATACCTGCGCTAATCGCGTCTTCTCTTAAGGCATCGTTTATTATGGGCTTTTCTTTGACTGCGTAAATGATTTCTTTCGCAGGGTCAACCCTTTTTATCTCCTCTATCAGGATACGATCAAAAATCGTCTCACCAACATTATCTGCCACATAAAGAATATTTCTGGCTTTCTCTACATCATTCTTAAAAGAGCGAAAATTAAATAGGTATTCGCTTTCCTTTTTTATTGACTTCTCTTCTTTTTGCAAAATTTTAGAAAGTTCTTCCTGCAAATTCAGAGATTTCTTTGTTCCGTAATCAATTATATTCCCAGCGATTGCCAGTTCTACTGCAAAAAGAAGTCTATTTCCAGTAGATTCTAACTTTTTTCTAATTTCAGGATAAATTTTCAAAGCCTCTTTTGTGCTCTCTTCTTTTACTTTTTTGTAAGGATCTTCCTTACCAGTCAATTTTTTTACAAGGTTGTGTATTGTTTTCCCCATCTCAGGAGGGGTTGCTGTCAATTTTATTCCTAGAATTACTCTTGCAATTTCATCAATAATTTTCTTCTCGGTTCCCTCATCTGCTCCAGCTATTCTTGAAGCCTCAATAGCCTGCCTGAAGAAACAGGGAATACAATCAAGATAAGTTTTCATTATTTTACTTTAGGAAATAGTAAAAAGTTCACTCTATCTAAAACCAATTTTATTTCAAGAGGGTTTATTTTAAAAAGATGACTCTTACACCCACAATCAGAACAACCAAAATTTGTAATGGGTTTACCGTATCTAAGGAGTTTCTCTGCGGTCTTGCATTCTCCTTCTTTCTTGCCTTCTTTCCAATATATTTCATTTATAAGGACATTTTCATTTGAAAGCAAATAATCAATATGCCAGAATTTTCTCTTTTCCTTTTTGAGATGTCTTTCGACCCTTTTCTCTACCCCACTTTGAGCAGAACCAACATAAATATAATAACCTTTTTCAAAACCAATTTTTCCTAACTTTCCTATATTCTCTTCGATATTCTTTTTAACTTCAATCATTAAAAGATAAATTCCCTTCATTGCGTTTTTCTTATAAAGAGAAGGGGAAAAATAATATCGCTGATACAACATGGTAACCAGACAGCGAGAAACAAAAATATAAAAATGGTAATAAAAGAAAACCAACTTAAAATCTCTACTTTTGCCATAATTATATGGAATAAGGACGCCCATGTGCTTAAAAGGACATGGAGACTGTGTGGAATTTTGGTTCTCGGTTTATAATATGCAACGGCAATCCCTATTAAAGCGAATAGATTAACCAACCACCATTTCTCCATAAATCCAAAGTGCATTTCTCTATTAGGCATTTTTAGTAGAACCTCAGAGATATAGGGAATGACCGAATCGCTTAAAGTAGCAATACCAACAGAACCAACATAGCCAATAAATAAAAATGCAAAAAGTATCAGTTTCTCTTTACGAAGTTTATACATTGATGCGGTAACAAGAGCGCTCAAGAATACATGCAGGGGATGGAAAATATAAAATATATTATATGAAACACGATAAGGTAATTTTAATGAGAACAACATAATAATTATTCCTGTAAATGCTCCAAATATTGTAAAAGGAGCATGATTTTTTAATTCCCTTAGAATTTCCTTAAACATTCATTCTCCTCCTTCATAAAAAATCAATCTTGCTTTATATTAATAATAGTGCCAACTCCAATCCGAATGAATTTCTCACCAAATTTTTCACGAAAAACCCGAATTGCTTCTTCTCCTGTGCAGTGAGTAGGACCAACTTTTTCAACTCCTAAAGCCTTTAATTTTTCAGCTATAAATTCAACCTCTCTATTGTCTTTATCAAGAAGATGAAAACCACCAAACACCATAAAAATTCTATCTTTCGGAAATTCTTTTTTAACTTTCTCCACAATATCGGTAATGAGAGGATGAGAACAACCCGTAATTACAATCAATCCCTCCTTTGTTTCGACTACCAGAGCCTCCTCGGAAATGGGATTTTCAGCGTATTTTCCTTCTATCTTACCTGTGGTATATATCCCTTCTTCGATTTCTATAAATTCATCGTTCTCGATAATCCGTCCCCCTAAAGAAGTGATCTTCTTTTTCAATTCCTCACTAAAATCCGAAAGGAGGTAGACATCTATATTTGATTCTAGTTTAAGAACTGCTCCTATCCCACCCGTATGGTCAAAATGGTTGTGAGAGATTACAATCTTTTTTATTCTATCGGGCAATACATTGAGTTTTTTCATATTAAACTCGAGGATTTCTTCGCTTTCTCCTGTATCGAAGAGGATTCCTTCATTAATTAGACACGAAAATCCCCAGCATATCCTGAGATTTTTATCTACAGTATAATTATCCGCGAGAATTTTAAGTTCTTTAATCATATAGCTATATCTTTCTTTGCCCTTATAACCAATAAAGGTTCAATTTCTATCATCTGCTATTCCTTCCTTTCAGTAATTCTTACGATTTTTTCGACTATTCCTTTGATTTTTTTCTTACTCTTGATTTTTGAGTCCAACTCCATAAAAGGCTTACCTATATCTGAAGTTTCCATTATTTCGGGTTCAAGAGGTATACTTCCTAAAAAAGGAATTTTTAAATTCCTGGCAATTCTTTTCCCTCCACCAGTTTTAAAAATATCAGTCTTTTTACCACAATAAGGACAGACAAACCCGCTCATATTTTTAACAATACCAATAATTGGCACGTCTAATCTCTCGAGGAAACTTATACTTTTTCGAACATCGAGAAGGGAAACTTCCTGGGGAATAGTAACTATGATTGCACCGGTGATATCTTTTATAAACTGACAAACAGAAAGGGGTTCGTCCCCCATCCCCGGGGGAGCGTCAATCACAAGATAATCGAGTTCTCCCCAGTTTACATCGGATAAAAACTGTCTTATAACAGTCATCTTAAGAGGCCCCGCCAAATAACAGGAACTTCGGGAGAACCCAACAGAAAAGCCATGCTGACAACTTCCAAATTGCTCCCCACTAAAGCAGGTTCGATAACCTCTCCAGAACTTACAAGATGAGTTCCTTCAAGACCAAGCATTTTGGGAACATTTGGACCGTGTAGATCCACATCCAGAATTCCGACCTTCCTTTTCTTTTTAGAAAGAACCCATGCAAGATTAACTGCTACAGTCGTTTTTCCAACACCACCTTTACCCGAAAGCACAAGCAGTTTATTTTTGACTTTCCTCATTCTTTCGTCTATTCTTTTTTGTTGTTCTTCTATCGTTTCTCTTTTATCTTTCATACATAGGGCCAAAAAGAAAAATAGCAAAATTGGAAAATAGGCAAATAGGAAAACCTTTTCACTATTTTGCTATTTTTCTATTGATAAATCTTAATCGTGTTCTTCGAACATTTTATCCTGGACAGAGTCGTTTTTCCTTAACCACTCCATAAGCATCGCAACATGTTCCTTTTCTTCGTTCATATTGTGAGTCAGAATTTTCTTCAGCGATTCATCTTTTGTAGCGTCTATTCTCTCCTGATAGAAATCTATTGCTTCAAGCTCTTCGCGTAAGGATTTTCTCGCTCTTTCCAGGTCAAGATGTTTTGGATCAAGTTTTTCTTCTTTCTCAAAAAACGGCATTTTAATTCTTCCTTTTATGGAAGAGAAATTGCACCGCTTGGACAGACATTAACACAGGCTCCACAATCAATACATTCGTCGTTTACCTCTGCTTTCTCATTTTTAATACTCAACGCTTCAACAGGACAAACATCAACACAATCTCCACAACCTGTGCATTTTGACTTATCAATTTTAACGGCCATAATTCCTCCTTTTTGTTATTTTTTTAATACCAACTCTCCTCTTCCCTGTTAGCTTTTCATTTTTTGTTCGCCGGTATTATATGTTTCTACTGCAGTTTTAGCAACCCCAGAAATATTGGTAATAACAGTTATCTCTGCTTCCTTCAAAACTTAAAAAGGAATTTTGGGCCAACATCACCTGTAATAACAATCTCAAACCCTTTATTTGCAACAAACTGCGCCGACTGAATTCCAACACCCCTTCCAGCCTTAACATAAGGATTCTTAATTGATTCACATTCGAGACCATCGGCTTCAACAATCAGAGAAAGTAAGCAGCTCTTCCGAAACCGCGGGTCAATTCCCGAGTCAAGACCATTGCCTCTCTTATACAGATTTTCATCTTTTAATTTTTCTCCTTATCTCTCTCACAATTTTTGCCGCTCCTTGTCCACACAAACTTTCTCTACCTTCCAGAGTTCCATCTTTTATTTTCTCCAATGTCTCATCCACTGTTCCTTTTACCCCTAAAATTGCTTTGAGGCTATACTTACTTAATAAATCTCGCCTTTATGCCATTCCTCAGGCAATTATACAATTGACACCTTTTTATGCAAGAATTCAGGAATAAATCCCAGCTTGTGTTCCGGATTATCTATAACTTCTTTGTTTTCGTTTCCTTCTATTTCAATAATCGTAAAAGAAGGGCATCTCCCGAAATGAGGGGTTGCCATATTTCCATCTGTTGATATAGCAATCCACATTCTTTACTTTCCTCCCTTTTTGTAGATGGGACTTTGTTTTTTCGAGAGTCTCTTATAACCCTCAAGCTCTTTGAGATGTCTTTTTAAATCTTTAGCCTCTTCCTTCAGAAGTCTCGCTTCTTCGCCTCCACCACAACCAAACCAACCCCTACTTCTACCAAAGAAATCCCTTCCCGGAATCGGGTATCCTGCAAAGTAACCCACAGCTCTTCCTGTCATCCGTCCCATCTCAAGAGGTCCTGTTCTATCTCCACCTGGTATCTACTTTTTTAATTTTAAAAAACTCTAAAGTTCGCTTCTGCATTTTTCGCATAAACCGTAAAAATTAACAAGATGGTTGTTTATTTCAAATTTGTATTTCTTCGAAAGAAATTTTTCTGTTTTTTTGAAAAGTTTTACCTCTTCATCGATAAAATCGGCATAATCTATTATCCTGTTACAACTAGTGCAAATTAAGTGATGGTGATGAACTTCTTTTTTCGGCTCACCAACCAGTTCAAACCTTGCCCTGCCATCGCCAAAATCGAACTTTAAAACCAATCCAATCTGCGTAAGTAAATTCAAGGTCCTGTATACGGTCGTAAGACCGATTCCAGGGTAAACACGATAAACTTTCAGAAAAATATCTTCGGCACTAAGATGCTTTTCCTCTTTGCTCAAGACATCTAATATCGCCTGCCTTGGCACAGTAATTCTACAACTATGTTTTCTCAATTTCCCATCCCACCACCTGAGACTCATTCCATATCTTCCATCCATTTTTCAACTCTTTGTCTTATTGAAAATGGTTTTCATTATCAAAAATAATAAAAAAGTGTTTTTTGTCAAGGGAGAAAGTTAGTAAAAGAAAAAGTGGTGGAATAATTGTCAATCATTCATGGATGATTCTTGAAGAGTTACACACAGATAAAGGTTATGTAATGGTAGATAGAAGAATGGTTTGTTCTGGACCACCCATCGGTATCTTAGACTAAATTAAAAAATTCGGATTCGAAAGATTAAAGAAAGGAAAGAGAGATCAAAGATAGAGGCACCCTTCTAGTTGTGTTTTTTGTGCACACTCAGGGATTCAAATAGCTTCTTCATAATATTATTGTTCTTGAACCTAGCTAGAATTGAATATCATGACAGGCTGAGCTACAGGTAATATGGTATCTCTCCGCAGTCATCTTGCAGTTACCGAAATGTTCACCAAAGAGAAAGCAAATCTTACCTATACGATGATTCACGACTGGGAAACAGAGGTCGCCATATCCAAGGGCTAATGATGTCAAAAAAGACGCTGTTTTTACTTTAAATTACATTGCTTTAACACGGGTAAAAGAGATTCAGAGTAACCCGATTGCATTTCTTGCAGACGGAGCAAAGGTAAAATTCAATTCCATTATTTACGGAAGAAGTAGTTCGATCTTCGATATGGGACAAGGAGTATTTTGAATGGAGAAAAATCGAGCTTGGAAATTATAAGCATGGTAGCATCGGGGAAAAAGCCGAGTTATCTTACAGGCTTATATTGAAGGCAATGGTAAAGATAACAAAGGTCATACCGAGTGCAACGGTCTTCTTCTCGATGAAAAGAGTTCCGTCTAATACTATACCCGAACTTAAAGCCAATAATATAGATACGGAACTTTCCCATAAAGCCTCAATCGGGAAAATTGCCAGCGAAAAACTTAATTATCTTATGCAAAGAGGTCTCGATGAAGATAGTGCCCGTGCACTTCTAATTCGAAGTTTTCTTGAAAAGGGCATAGAAACTCTACCCGATAGTCTCAAGAAAAGAGTTGACAAAATGACTTAAGGGATAAACTCAAAAGAAGGAGTTTAGAATTTACCGCAAGGAACACAAAGTTTTTCGGTTTATTCTAACCTCCAACTTCTATCTTCTTTAACAACAACCAATCATACGAATAAAACGAATGAATTTCTATTTTATTCTACTTTCTATCTACCACCTATCGGCTTGCTACTTTTCCGACTTGTAATTTTATATTTCAGTTTTTTCCAATAATTCAAGGTCTGCGATGTCCTGTTTTCTTCCGCTTGCTTTTTTACTTTTTATCAATTCTCTTTTTCCTATAAAATAGACCCGTGTTCTCCCATATTTTTCTGCAATTTTGTTATTCCAGACTTCTTCAAACGAACATCCTGGTATAGAGGTCATTAAATCTATACGAACTGGTTCATAGCCAAGTTGTATTATTTGATTTTTTACCGTAAAATCTTCTTCTTTTAATTCGAGATTTTTGAATCCAAATTCATTCAACACCTTCAGCAATCTTTTCCCATTTTCTACCGCGGGTTCAACAAAAATATCAAGATCTTTAGTATAGCGTGGATTAGAATACAAAGCGAGTGCAAAAGCTCCTACAATAACATATTTTACTTTATTTTTGTTTAATAATTTTAAGAACTCTTCGTAATCCTTTTCTATCTTCATTTCTTCTCTTTAATTCTTCCTCCCTCAATTCCTGAACGATGGACAATCTTTCCTGAGGAGTCAGAGAAGAATAATATTTTGCCTCTTCTTCTTCGGAACGGTAAAGTTTAACTTTTTTTATCCAGATTGTTCTTTTCATACTTTGAATATAACACGAAATCTATTAAATTCAAGGGTATTTAGAAAGAACTATAGCAACAAACCAAACTACCATCTTACCTAAAAAACTTGTGCCTGAACGAGATAAATTCGGCATTTACAATTTTGACTTTCTCTAAACCTTTATTTTTACCCCACAATTTAATTTTTTCCTCTTGACTCTTTAATGAAATTATATATAATATTATGAAAAAATTTATCATTTTCTTATCGCTCTTCATTATTTCGTGTGTAACTACCGGCCCGGAAGGGAAAACCGACTTCATATTTATCTCAACCGCCGAAGAAGTAGAAATTGGCAAACAGGTAAAAGCAGATGTAGAATCAAAAGAAAAATTATTGGCAAAGCCGGCGGTTCAGAATTATGTCAATGAGGTAGGTCAGAAAATCGTGAGAGTATGCGACAGAAGGGATATTGAATATACATTCAAAGTGATTGACAAAAAAGAAATAAATGCCTTTGCATGTCCAGGGGGATTTATCTATGTTTACAGTGGATTACTTGAGACTCTTGACAACGAAGCCCAGCTTGCGGCAGTTCTTTCTCATGAAGTAAGTCATCTTGTAGCGAGACATTCTATAAAAAAATTACAAAACATATACGGATATTCGATACTTGCTCAAATTGCCCTCGGCGAAAAAGCAGAGGGTGCCGCAGGGACAATTGTAAATATTGCAGCAACTCTGATACTACAGGGTTATAGCAGAGATAACGAATTTGAGGCAGATAGGTACGGAATACTTTATGCGAAGAATGCAGGATACAATCCTGAGGGTATGATTCAGGTTTTTGAGAAGTTTAAGAAAATGGAAGGCAATCCTCCACCTGCAGTATTGGGGCTACTTTCTTCCCACCCTCCTGCAACTGACAGGATAGAGAAAGGGAAATCGGAAATAAGCAAGATAGGAGGAACCTCCCTGCCTTACTACGAAGAGAATTATAAAAAATAAAATCACTATTGTAGAATAAACCCCACGGTATTATTAACCACGAAGCTCACAAAGGACACAAAGATTTTTATTTTTTCTAAATCCCAAATCCTAATCGCTGAAACTCAATCCAGTCTCGGTTTACAGAGAATTTCTTTTACCTTAAGGTCAAAAAAGTTCTGAGTATTCGCCGGTTTCACAACGAGGGCTGTGTCTGCTCCTCTTCCTGTGCCGGCTATTGCAATCGTTTCTTTTTCTGTGTTTATAAGACCTGCATCTGCCGCCATCAAAGTAATTTCACAACAAACCTTTGTTCCTTCTCCGAATACCCGAAGAGTTTCGGCAATTATATCGTCAATCTGGTAAGTATTCATTTTCCTTCGAACCGCTCTCCCTATTCCTCCGAACGAATGAACACAGGTTAGGACACTTGCTCCAAGTTCTTCCAGTTTTTTTCTTGTCTTCAGAGGTAACTCCTGTTCATTTGGCTTATTGAATCCTGTGACATGAGTTACGATTATTGGATGATAGCCCTTGAAAACTTTCATTGCGGCAAGTGCTGTATAACCACCGGTTGTGGCTATCCCTATCTGGTCAATTCCAAGTTCCTTCGCTCTTTTAAGAGCAATCTGAAGAGTTTTTTCTGTATTTATTTTCCCTTCTTCTTCAAAATAAACGGTTTGAATTGAAACTTCTGCCATTCGACCTCCTTTTTAAAAATTTTAAACCACGAAGCTCACAAAGAGCACAAAGATTTTATTTTTTTACAGGTTGGATTTTGTAATTTCTCATTTTAGAACTCTGGATGTAGAGTTCTGGATTTGGTGGTGAGTTCGAAGTTCCCTCTTCGTGTCCCAATTTCTGTCCTCTCCGAGATTTCACTTCTATTTGCCGACTAACGGTTAATCAGAACAATTTTAGCTATTTTGGTAAACGCCCCACGGTTTGCTTCCATTTTAAGGAAGTATACACCTACCGGTTTACCTGCCATATCTATTTCTCTTGAATAAGAGCCAGCTGGTTTCTCTTCGGTAATTTCTTCTATTTTCGCACCTTTTAAATCATATATTTCAAATCTAACAGAAGACTTCAAAGGCAGGGCATACCTGACTTCAAACATCCTACCCGAGACGATTGTTCTTACATCCATCGAATAGAGTTCTGGCAACTTCTCTTCTGGAACCGCCGAAAGAGGTAAAATCCTGAAAACTTCATCACTTATATCATAGGGACTACCATCTGTATCGCTTATTCTTACAAGACAACTATCTGATGGGGTATTTGGAACGGTCCACTTAAAAATGCCGGTATCAGGCATACTTGCAATTATTTCTGTCCAGCTTGAACCGTTATCTATCGAATATTCTATTTTAACACTTCCGCTTGTACCCACAGAGTTCCAGGAGATATTGTAAGTGCTGTCTACATACAGTTCTTCCCCGCCGTTAGGTAAGGCGAGTATGATATAAGGAACGGGAGAAATTCTGAAAACTTCATCACTTATATCAGAGGGGCTTCCATCAGTATCACTTACTCTAACAAGACAACTATCAGAAAGTGTATTTGGAATAGTCCAAGAATAAATACCAGTATCCGGCATACTTGGAACAATTTCTATCCAGTTTAAACCATTGTCTATTGAGTATTCTATTTTAACTGTTCCACTTGTATAGGCAGAAGTCCAGGTGATGTTACAAGGGGTACCTACTTCCCACTCTTCCCCTCCATTGGGAGAGGTTATGGTAATAAAAGAATTGTTGTTAAATAAAATAGAAATATTGTCAGAATTAGAATTTGCAATAGCGAGGTCCAAATCCCCGTCGGCGTCAAGGTCAGAAGAAAAAACTGAATAAGGAGAATACCACGAGTAGTACTCGCCTTCTCTGGTGAAACTCCCATCGCTATTGTTCAATAAAATAGAAACATTTTGGGACGAAAAATTTGCGACAGCAAGGTCTAAATCCCCATCTCCGTCAAGGTCTGAAGAGAAAACGGAAATAGGATTTATCCCCACACTATAGTCTACTCTTCCTCCGAAGGTCCCATCTCCGTTGTTCAGTAAAATAGAAACACTGTGGGAACCTGCGTTTGTTACAGCGAGGTCTAGATCTCCATCTCCATCAAGGGCAGAAGAAAAAACAGAGGTAGGAGAAGTGCCCACACCATAGTCCACTTTCGGTTCAAAAGTCCCATCCCCATTGTTTTTCAAAATAGAAACATTATTGGAACCATTATTCGCTATACTAAGGTCTATATCTCCATCGCCATCGAGGTCTGAAGGAAAAACCGCCATAGGATAATTCCCCACGCCGTAGTCCTTTTTTCCAGCGAAAGTCCCATCTCCATTGTTCTTTAAAACTGAAACATTTTCGGAGAAATAATTCACCACAGCGAGGTCCAAATCACCATCTCTGTCAAGGTCAGAAGAAAAAACTGCTGTAGGTAAATCCCCCGCGCCGTAGTCCTTTTTTTCGGCGAAAGTTCCATCTCCATTGTTCTTTAAAATAGAAACATTGTTGGAACCATAATTTGCAACAGCAAGGTCCATATATCCATCGCCATCGAGGTCTGAAGGAAAAACCGCCATAGGATAATTCCCCACGCCGTAGTCCTTTTTTCCAGCGAAAGTCCCATCTCCATTGTTAAATAAAACAGAAACATTGTTAGAATTTGCAACAGCAAGGTCCATGTCTCTATCTCCGTCAAGATCCGAAGAAAAAACTGACCGAGGGGAACTCCCAATAGCATAGACTACCCTCTCAGCGAAAGTCCCACTTCCTCCATCCACTTCAACAGTAAAAGACCATTCGTAGGGTCTTCTTAAAGTATCACCTTCCGCATCTTCAATGTCCGTGGCAAGAATAACAGAAACTATCTCTCCTACAGCGAAATCATCATCCGGGTCAAATGTTGCTGTTCTTGTTCCAGAGTTATAAGTGTAAGTTCCTGTTTGTAATCCCCTTCGCAGGGAATAAACAATGAATGTGCTGCCGTTGATTGTGGAAGGATTCATATCTTGGTCAAATGTAACAGAGACATTCGTGCTCTTTGATACATTTATAGCATTTTGAAGAGGGGTTACAGAAACGACTTCTTGAGCGAAAGTGAGATTGGCATTAACAAGAAAAACAAAAAATAATGAGGCGATTATTACTTTTTTCATTTTTTCCTCCTTAAGATATCAACTAAAAATTAGCACGATTATGCAGACAGTCAAGTGGTCTGATGTCTGAGAGGGAGGAAGAGAGAGATGACTGTCTATCTTGTCTCAGTTAAGTGGAAATATTATAATGTTAGATTTATAGCCTAAAAGGAGGCAAGAATGCCAGGCAAAAGGTCAATCAGTGTTGAAAGAAAATTCACATTAGTGAGAGAGTTACCCCGATTAGTGATGTGACGAGAGTATTGAAAAGATAGCCAAAGACAGTGGGATATCCTCATAAGAGTTTACATCGTTGGAAGCAACAATTAGGCGTGAAACAGGTTTAAGGACACCAATAGAGGCATATAGTGGGCTTAGTTATTTAGAGACGGGGGGATTAAGGTTAATTGGAGGCAAAAGTTGTTTAAATCAATAACCCAAATTAAGGCGAGTAACTCTAACATAAAAATAGGGCAAAAATTTCCACTTTTTCCGGTCCAAGACAAAACATAGATTATATAATACATAAACTATTTTTCGAGACCCAAAACAAATATTTTTATAATAATTTATAGACTACAGAATTTAAACAAGAGATATTAGAATTGAGTTTTTGCAAGGGTTTGGGATTAAGATGAGTTTTGGGGGTGGAAAGTTGGGTTTAAGCCGATAAAGAAAGAAATGTTTTTTCGCTCGTTAGTGGTTGGTGAGGCTGTTGGTAGATTTTGAAAATCAACACCTTAACCCGCTAAGAGGGTTAAAATTCAGGATAGCCGTTAGGTCAAGAAGGTTCTATTTCCTTTTTATGGCGCGGTATATGATTAACAGAAGAATCGCTCCACCTAAAGCAAGTAAAAAACTTGTCAGGTTGAATCCGGTAACCGTTCCAATCCCGAGACGCGAGCCAATAAAACCGCCTACAAAAGCACCTGCGATTCCTAATAAAATGGTAACAATGATTCCTCCAGGGTCTTTACCTGGCATAACTAATTTTGCGAGGGCACCGACAATTAAACCCATGATAATCCACGAAAAAATTCCCATTTCAAACCTCCTTTATGATGAACAGGAGTTCATCAATTGGTTTATTTAAAACTTTAAACAAAAATATCCTCTCTGTCAAGTCTAATTCTACCCACACACCCTTTTTTTAACCAGATTTTATATATTTTTGAGAACCCGGGGAAGAAAATAGAATCCATAAGTCCCTATCCACCCAGCCGTCCAATATTCGAATTACTTTTCCTTATTTTTCTCAAAGCCAATCCAATAGATAGATAAAGAAGAGCTGCAATTATCCCACAAATCGGAGATATAAAAATCTCTTTATTGCTAATAATCTTTATGTAACCATCAATGACCAGTGGATTAACAAGTGAATCTTCGACTGTATGTAGTAAAACAACAGACCAGATAGAATTTGTCAGACGATAAATTTCAACAAACATCACTGTCCAGATCAACATATTTACCATAGCAACGAAAAAGAATATTATTCTATTGACCGGCAAAACAGAAGTAATCGTTGATTCCGATAAAAATAAAAGGTAATAAGGAAGATGCCAAATAGACCAGACTAAGCCAACAACGAGATAAATTGAAAAATCACCGACATTCAGATTTATCATTTTGGAAGTCAAATACCCTCGCCAGACAGATTCTTCAAATATATTCTTGATAAAATTAACAATAAGTAATCCGATAAAAACTTTTGCAAAAGCAGAAACATTGAAATTGGGGAAATCAATCCAACGAGTCAATTTGCCAATACCCAAAACAATGCCTGTTACTAAAGGAAAAACAATTAATGATACCACATACCATACACTACCGCTCTTTAGGTTAAGTTTTAATCCGGCATCTTTCCATCCATCTCCGAAGAATGTTCTAAGAACTATAACGGTTAATAAGGGAGTTACCAGCCAGATTCCCATCCCCAAGGTATTTTCACTCGGCTGCGGAGGAAGAAATTTATCAACGATAACTCCTACCCAACCACCAATTGTGACAATTGCAATAAATACAAGAATATTACGAATTGTCTTTTTGTTATTCATATTTTCCTCTTTTTTCTATACGCAATAATTCAGCTCCTTTATATCAAAGATTTTTGCATTCATCAAAATTATAATAATTGTTTCACCTGAACTGTCAAGCAGAAAAATGGTTGGCGGTTTGAAGGTTTAGAGATTTTCTTTTCCGGTTAACGCAGGCTGGTTCACAACGAAGTTCTTATCTTTCAAATAAAATTCCATTAGATAACCAATTAGAATAAATACAGGAAGAGTAACAGCAGTTCGTAACAACGAAAATTTTAACCCTAAAAAACCAATCTCAAAAGTCAACATCGGTATCTTAAGTGTTGAGAAAGCCCCAAGATAGATAAAAATATTTTTTATACTGCAGCCCTTTTTCCATAAGAGATATGCCACAGGGAAAGCACCGTATAATGGTCCTGCCTGTAGCATCGCCAGAAGGATACACCAGATTGTCCCTTTGATGCCTGAACTTTTTCCAATGTATTTTTCTACTTTATACTTGGGAAACCAGACATCAAAAAGGCCGATGAGAATAAACATAAAAGGCAGAAAAGTTATCATCTCAACAAAAAATAGCCAGAAATTTTCCCGAATAACTTTTGCCGGAGCAAAATTAAAAATACGGGAGAGAAGAATAAATACTCCAAAAATAATTGCTAAAATATATTCGGTCTCGGCAATCTTCAAAATAAATTTTTTCATAAAAATATCCCGATAACGAGACCAACAATTAACGCACCAACAAAACTCAAAACATTTCTTATTACACTTACTTTCATACCAAAATATTTTGCTTCCAGAGGCAAGGTTAAAACGCCAACCATCAATAAAGTCGTAATGAATACTGCCAGCACTCTATATGATACACCACTTTTTAAAAGAATTGCTGCTAAAGGATATGTAATAAACATTGGTATAAGTGAAACCGAGCCTAAAACAGCGGCAATGCCCAAACCAAACACACCCGAATTTTTACCCAATAAATTAGTCAGTATCTCTTTGGGCACAAGATACAAAAACACGCTAACTAAAATCAACACATTCAACACCATCGGCAATAACCCAAGAAACATTTTTAAACCCTTCTTAATTCCCAAAAAAGTTTTCTTTTTATCTCGAAGGAAGGAAATTGTTAAGAGGATAAAGGTTAGAATTAAGAGGAATTTCACATATCTTTCCTAAATCGCTTTCAGTTTCTTGTGTAACGGCTCAAGCCTGGAATGATAGGCTTCTTTGATTTGAGTTTCAAAATCCTGTAATGGGCGAACGGGAATCAAATCCATTACCTCTTCTGGTGATAAGCCTGACCCCAAAAGTGTTTTTATTGTTCCGTTAACCATTTTTGCGATACCCTTTTCTGCTTCCTGTTCATTGAGTCCAAAACTTTTTGCAATTTCCTTTAATTCATTGAATTGAAACCAGAAATAGGTAGGACCCATTCCGGTGATAACTGCATAGGCTTCCAGTTTTTCCTCTGAAACAACCGGACATTCTCCTAAAACAGAAAGAAAATCAAGCAAAGTTTTTTTCTCTTCTTCAGTTACCGTATCGGAAAATGTCACTGGATTATAACCCTCATTCACAATAGAACAGGCGTTTGGAATCATCCGCACAATCTTGGGAAAACACTTGGTCCCTTCCACAATTTTCTCTATTTTTACTCTTGGGACCAGAGAAATGAAAAAGGTTGTTGGTTTAATAAAAGTTTTAATTTCAGTTAGGACATCGGCTGTTACCTGTGGATGGACCGCGAAGAATACCATCTCCTTTTCCGCAGGTAGAGAATTATCATTGGGTGCAATTGTAATCTCCGGGAACTCATTTTGCAGTTTTTGTAGAGTTTCAATATTTGTATCACTTACAACAATTTCCCCGGGCACTTTTCCTCTTCTTTTAAGACCGTTAATAATAATTCTCGTTATTCTTCCGCCGCCAATAAAACCCAATGAGCTAATTTCCATTTTCACACCTCTCTATCCCTGACAACCACAGGTTGGTGAACTACCCTTCGAACTTCCAACTGCAAAACTGCTAAAGACCTGAAGAACCTTCTCACTGCCACATTTAGGGCAGATGACTCTTAGCCCTTTTTCTTTTTCCTCAATTGTGGCTAATACCTCTATTCGCTCGCCACAATCGGAACAGATGTATTCATAGACAGGCATAATTTAAACTCCCTGTTTTACTTTCTTAACCATTTCTTTCAGTTCCTCTCGAGTAGGAAACTCAATTGCTCCATTTGGACAGAGATTAGAACAGGCTGAGCAACCGATTACACAGTTGTAAGGCTTTACAACTTTTGGACGATTATTCTCTTCGTCCCACTCAAGAACACCATTATGACAGAAATTGAAACATTCCTTACAACCCACACATTTTTCGTGGTCAATGGTAGGAAACCAGGGAATTTTTTCTCTTGGGATGCCACCAAACACACTCATAGACCCTCTAAAGTCTCTCTAACTTTTTTTATTGCATCTTCGGTTGACATATTCCGGAGGTCTAAAGGAATTACCTGTTCATCGAAATTTCCACCGGCTTCAGCAAATGCATCCTTGAACATCTTCCTCTGCATCTTGGGGTCGCAGGCTCCAATTACATATTTTACATTTGGTTTGATGTAATCTTTAACAAAACGGTCGCCATCGTCAACGCAAAGTTGAGGATGGACAATTGCATATTCAACATCCATTTCTGTTCTCACCGTGTTTATGAGCTCCCAGAGGTTTAGACTTGAAAATCCAGGACATTGGCCTGTGCAGATACACATAATAAATCTTGGTTTATAATTCTTACTCATTATCTTCCTCCTTTCTCTTTTTAGTGATTGTCTTCAATGTCTCCAATTATTTCATCGCAGTTCTTGCAATACCAGAATGCCTTACAACAGGAACTTACAAACTCAAGTTCGCCATTACAATTCGGACATTTTTTGTTTTCTTTTTGTCCTGTTTCAGTTTCAAATTCATTATCCATAAGTTTATCTCCTTTCTCAGGAACTTAAAACTTTCTTTACCTCTTCCACAGATGGAACCTTGCCCGACATAACAACTTTTCCGTCAACAATCACAGCAGGAGTCATTCTGACTCCAAGTCTTGCATATCCTCTTATATCGTAAAGATGAGAAATCTCGGCAGAGAGTTTCAACTGGGCACAGGCTTCTTTTACAGCCTTCTCGGTCGCCAAGCACCTCGGACAACCAGGTCCTGCAATCTGAATTTTCATCTATTACCTCCTTTTGTTTTAAAACAATTTAAAGATGTAAGCCAACACATAGTAAATTCCAACCAGAATAAAAATAACTCCTGTGACTTTCTTTGTAATCGCTTCAAATTTGACTGCTCTTTCATACATTCTGCCTATGTGGGAAGAACCAAGAGCAATAAAAATAGCAAAAAGTAAAACAGGTAGCCCCGTTCCCATTCCATAAAATAGCGGCAAAATCACTCCTGAATTTGCCTTAAGTGCGAGAGGGATAAGACTGCCAAAAAATAGAGCGGCAGAAACAGGACAGAACGCAAGAGCGAAAAGCATTCCCAAAAATAGAGAGCCGAAAATGCCAATCTCATCAAGTTTTCTCTGCCAGGACTCGGAAACGGAAATGCTCGGTATTTTTATGTTAAACAACAAATCAAGTAAAAACATTCCCACCAGAATCAAAAGGATTCCCAGGATTTTGTTAATGTAGAGCTGGAGGAAATTTGAAACGAGGGGAATATTAATGGCTGCCCTAACAACGAGAAACCCAATAACAATATAGGTAACTGCTCTCCCAATTGTATAGAGAATACCCGATAAGAGAACAACGACTTTGTGGGCAATTCTGTAGGAGACAAATGATATCGCAGCAATATTGGTCGCAAGGGGACAGGGACTTATCGAAGTCAATATCCCAAGCCATAATGCTGTAAGAAGAGGTAACAATCCCATTATCTTGCCTCCTCTAAAAATTTCTCCACCTCATTTTTAACATATTGATAGAAATTCTCTTTACTGTGAATATAAGACCAGACCTCGGTGAGATTTTTCCATTTTATCTCTTTATTGTCTTCCTTGAGTGAAATTATGAGAGATTTCGTGTAAAGCTGGTAATCCTGGATGAAATGTCTATTTTCTGGTTCTTCTGCATTTATAGAGCTGAACTCTAATATTCCGTTCTGTATTTCTTTGGCAAAATACTGTTCGATTGCTTCTTTTGAATATCTTTCAATTGTAAGGCAGGTGGGACATCGGTAAGTTCCATGAAAATAGTAGGCAAGCACTTTTTTCTTCTTTTCTTCTTTTTTGGGAGCCGAATTTTGTGTTTTTGTTTCATTTTTTGCTACATTAACATTAGGAATTTCAGGGACTTTTTCCTTATTTGTTTCCGTTTCTTTTTCATTAACAGTATCTACCTCCTCTCGGATTTCTTCCTTTTGCATTTTTTCCTCTTTTTTATTCATGACTTCTCCCTTGATTAGATAAGCAATGCTGAAGAGAACAAAAGCGAGAAGAAGAACAGAAATCACTTTTTTCACCTTCATTTTTTTCTCCTTAAAATATAAAGTTTCCAAAGAACCATCCTACCAAAGTTCCAAGAACAACAATAAGAGGGACATAGACAAGGGCTTTTTTAACCCCGAATACTCTTCCTATTGCAAGCCAGTTTGGTAAACTTAAACCAGGTCCGGTCAAAAGAAGAGTAAGGGCAGGACCTTTTCCCATACCCAATTTCATCAAAGTATGGACAAAAGGCGCTTCGGTCATTGTTGCAAAGTAACTTATAGCCCCAATAACTGTCGCAAAAAAAGATGCACGGAGGCGCTCTCCTCCAAGATAGGTTTTAATCCAGCTTTCGGGCAATATCTTACCTATTACACCCACAATAAAGACACCGACTAAAAGCAAAGGAAAGATAATCTTAACAAACCACCATGTTTCCCGGAGCCAGTCGCCGAGTTTTTCTTTCGAGAAAACCTTAATGGCATAGATTAACATAACCAGAGAAGAAATTAACCAGACCAGAACTTTATAAATATATGCTCCTCCTCTTACGAGATAGTTGGGTAAAAGGAGGGAGAGAAGTATAAGAAAAAGCAAAACCAGCTCTTTTCGCTCGATGATTGTCTTTTTTTGTGTTTCTTCCGTAGTGGTTGTAGATTCTTTTCTTTCTTCTCGAAAGACAAAACTCATCACCCAGCCGACAATAAAAGCCATAAAAAGAGCAGCTACAATTCTTGAAATAACCATTCCTCCGCCGAGGATATTTCCAGTGTAGGTAAGAGCAAGGATATTAGCACTAGGTGCAACCCAGAGAACAATAAAGGCAACTCCAATTCCTGCACCTCCGTAGTAAAGACCACTTGCAACAGGGATAACAGTGCAGGAGCAAGCCGCAAGAAAGAAACTCGAAATACTCGCAAGAGGAAAAGACCTGCTCTTTCTTGTTTCTTCGCCAAGATGCTCTAAAATAGCGTTACGATTAATGAATGTTACAATTGCCCCTGCAAGAAGAAATGCTGGAACAAGACAGGTCAGAATATGTGTGGCAGCATAGTCCTTTAACGCCAAAAACCCAGCTTTTATTATTTCTAAAAACATTGTTTTACCCCTTTCTTATCTCTTTTCTTAGGTATTTTTTAAGGTTTTTCAAATCTTCTTCCGAAAGATTTACCTCTTTTTTTAAATCCCGAATCAATTTACTTTTGCATATCTCCGGATTTGCAGAATAAATAATCCATTGTCCTTCTCTTTTATTAAGAATCAACCCCGCCTCCTTTAAGATTCTCAAACAATTAGAAATTCTCGGTTGTTTCATATTGAGAATATTCATCAATTCACAAACACAAAGCTCGCTCCGGGTAAGTAAAAGAAAAATCCTCAATCTCGTCTCGTCCGAAAGAGCATTAAAAATTTTCAAAAATTTCTTCATCTTTTTCTCCTTTTTATTAAAAAATTAAAATATTATAATATATTAATTAATTTTGTCAAGTAATTTATTGGCTTTCTGTTGAAAATTTGAAATTTTTCTTAGAATTCATCAACTTAGAGACTGTTTTAAAAATTTTAATTCTTCTCCATCTATTAAAATATTTTTCAATAAGTCAGTATTTCTTAATATAGATCTACTCCGAGAATTGTTCACCTAAGTTTCTAAAAGTCTCTTCTGTCAAGAAATAAAAATAATATTATTATGCTTTTCTCTTTCTAAAGGCATATTTATAGTTCCTCTTCCAATTCCATTCATAAGCTGATTTTCTCTTCTTTGGTTATTATTTCAGATTTTTTAAGATATTTTGAATTCGGAATGTAATTAATGGGTGTAAATTAAAGTGGAAATAACATAAGAGATGTCCTATCTTGCCTTATTATCTTTTTCTGTTATAATTAAAAATAAGGGATGAAGAGTAGTAACCAAACCTCTGAAGATAATAATAAAAACTACTTTATAAACCTAAGCCCTAAATAGGGAGAAAGGAGAATAGAAAATGAGATTTTTTTTGCAAATAAGTATTGGAATTTTAGTAATTTATTCAAACTTAATGGCAAAAGTTAGTTCTTCTAAATCCATTAATAATCTATATTTAAATATTCCAATTGAAAGTTTAAAAGGAGAATCAGGCAAATGTAGGATTTCGGTTATTGATCCTGAGGATAATGTTGTAGGTGAAATTACTCGCCGGATTTACATTGAGAAAGGTTATTATTCATTCCCTATAAAAATAAAATTAGAAAAAGAGGTCGAAGATCTTGATCTTTTACGAGTAAGAGTGAAATTCAAAAACACAGAAAAAATATATTCTTTATTTCAACTTCAGGATAAAATGATTATAAGGATTTTAGGGCAAGATAATTTTATTTCTGGAACTCCTATAAAATATCGTATTATTACAAAGAATCTTCGAACTGATGAACCAATTCAAGGGGCAAAGGTAAGAGTTGTTTTAGAAAGGCAAAATTCCGAGAAAATCGTATATGAAGGAGAAACAGATAATTCGGGAACGTGCGAGACAAATTTCATCTTACCAAAGGATATAAAAAATGGTGAATTTAAATTTATTGTAAGTTCTAAATTAGGAAAGGATGAGTTCAAAACAAGTTTTAAAATAACAACTGGAAACCTGACCTATCTTGTTACAGATAAACCCATTTATCAACCAGGCCAGATGATCCATATAAGAACATTATCTTTGCAGAAGCCTAGACTCAATTCCATAAAAGATAAAGAAATAACCTTTGAGATTGAAGATGCTAAAGGTAATAAGGTATTTAAGAAAGTGTTAAAGACGGATGAATTTGGGGTTGCATATACACCATTTTTACTTGCCGATGAAGTAAATTTTGGTAAGTGGACAATTCGTGCAATACTTGAGAATGAAAAGACAGAAAAGACTGTAAGGGTTGAGAAATATCTCTTGCCAAAGTTTAAAATTAACTTAAACACAGATAAAGAATTTTATTTACCTGGGGAAGAGCTTGAAGGTCGTGTAGATGTTCAATATTTCTTTGGTAAACCTGTTTCAGAAGGAAAGGTTAAAATTACGGTATATAAGTTTGATATTGGTTTTAATGAAGAAGCAGTGATTGAAGGGAAAACTGATAGAAATGGTCAATTTCATTTTACCTATAGATTGCCTCTCTATTTTGTTGGTGAACCACTTGAAAAAGGCGATGCTTTTGTGAGGTTAGATATTGAGGTGATTGACAAAGCAAATCACAGCGAAAAGATTACTGTAACAAAGAAGATTGTGCAAAACCTCATAAATATTGCAGTTGTTCCTGAAGGTGGTATGCTTAGGCCAAATCTTGAAAATAGAATCTATGTTGTTGCGAACTATCCTGATGGTTCTCCTTGTCTTGCACAGGTTGAGATGAGTATAGAGGGGAGAAAGCAAATAAGTAAGACGGATGATTATGGGGTGGCAGAATTTATCTATAATCCAAGAAAAGAAAAAATAGAGGTTTCTGTAAAAGTTACTGATAATAAAGGGGAGAGCGCTGAAGTGAAGAAGGATTTCGTTATGAACCTACAGCAAGAGCAACTGATAATGCGAATGAAAAAGGGAATATATAAGGTGGGTGATTTTGTGAATTTGGAATTTCTTACAACAAAAAAAGTGGGTAGGATTTACCTTGATATTATTAAGGACAATCAGACAGTGCTCACAAAGTCTATTGAAATAAAAGATGGTAAAGGGAGTTATCAATTACAGTTTACTCCTGATATTACCGGCTCAATCTGGTTACATGCTTATATTGTGACTCAGGGATCAGATATTATTAGGGATACAAGATTCTGCTATGTCCATAGTGCAAATGATCTTGTTATAAATACGAAACTCAATAAAGAACAATATCTTCCAGGTGAAGAAGGTGAGATTCAATTTACAATTACTGATAAAAATGGAAAGCCTAAAATCGCTACACTTTGTCTTGCAGTGGTTGATGAAGCAGTCTTTGCAGTAAGTGAGTTGCAACCAGGACTTGAAAAGGTCTATTTTACCTTAGAAAAAGAGATATTAACGCCTCGTTATGAGATTCATGGATTTGAGCCAGAAAATATTGTGAAGGAGCCAAAGATTGATGAACGAGCAGAGGTTGTTATGTTTTCAACCCTTATGCCAAAAGAGCCATTTCCTGTGAATTACGGTACTCCTCTTGATGTGAATGAAAAGATTTCTCTCGTATTTTACAAAAAACTTGAGGAGGTAAAGTGGAAAATTTATGCGGCAATCAATAAATATTATGATCGTTTCTCTGAGTATCCAAAGACCAAGGATGCACTCAAGACTCTGATAAAAGAAGGTTTTTTAAAAGAAAAGGATCTCCTTGATCCATGGAATCGGGAATACCGCATTGCCTGTGAAGATGAATATTTTACTTATTTTACAATCACAAGTGCTGGACCTGATGGGGTTTTTGAAACTGATGATGATATAAGTGAAAGGAGGTTGAGAAGGTTTCAATCAATTGAAGCAATAACTTTAATGTCTGAAGCAGGAAGACCTCCTGCGGTTAAATTTGATAGATTGGAACGTAAAAAAGCAGAAGCCCCCGAAGAGCCAAGAGTTCGTGAATATTTTCCTGAAACTTTCATTTTTGAACCCGGACTTATAACCGATGTAAGTGGAAAGGCAAAAATCACGGTTACGATGCCAGATGCTATAACAAACTGGAGAGCGACGATGTTTGCCTCTACACAAAAGGGAGAGCTCGGCTCCAGAGTATCCCAAATAAAAGTTTTTCAGGATTTCTTTGTTGATATAGATTTGCCTCTTACCTTAACTCAAGGTGATGAGATCTCAATACCAATTGCCTTATATAATTATCTACCCAAACAGCAAAAGATTAGGGTTATCTTAGAAAGTGGAGATTGGTTTGAGAATCTTGGGGAAAAAGAGATAACAAAGATAATGGATAAAGATGAGATATCGGTTGTGTATTTCCCAATAAGAGTAAAGGAACTTGGTTATCATTCGATAACAGTGAAAGCTTATGGTGAGGCAAGATCTGATGCAGTAAAAAGGCAGGTTACGGTTTTACCCGATGGCAAGCGTTTTGAGAGTATAATCTCAGACCGTCTCGAGGGAAATGTGGTTAAGAAAGTGGGCTTTCCTCTTAATGCCATACCTAATGCAAATTCACTAATTCTTAAACTCTATCCTGGTATATACTCTCAAATTGTTGAGGGCCTTGATAAACTTCTTAGAATGCCTTTCGGTTGCTTTGAGCAGACTTCTTCAATTACCTATCCCAATATTTTGATTTTAAACTACTTACGAGAGACAAATCAGATTAAACCAGAGGTTGAGATGAAGGCAGAAGAGTACATTAGTATTGGTTATCAGAGGCTATTGTCCTTTGAAGTGGAAGGTGGGGGATTCTCTTGGTTTGGAGATGAACCTGCGAGTAAGATTCTCACTGCATATGGCCTTATGGAATTCAATGATATGAGCAAAGTTTATAATATTGATGAGAGATTGATTGAGAGGACCTCTAAGTGGCTAAAAAATCAACAAAATAAAGATGGTTCCTGGTCCCCAGATAAACAGTATTTACATCCAGAAGCATGGGGTAGGATACAGAATAATGAGATAATGCCCACAGCGTATATTGTGTGGGCTCTTGCTGAAGTTGGACAAAAAGATGGCTCTGCACAAAAGGGTCTTAATTATTTAGAAACGAGATGGGAAGAGGTGGATGATGCATATGTCCTTGCACTTATTGCTAATGCGTTTGTAGCAATGGATCCAAAGTCAGAAACCACAATTAAAATTCTACAAAAGCTAATTGATATGGCGAAAGAAGATAATGGGGCAATATACTGGGAGTCAAATTTTCCTTCAATAACCCTTACTCGTGGGAAGGGGACAGATATTGAGACAAGTGGTCTTGCCACTTATGCTCTTGTTAAATCAGGTAAGTTCTCTCCTGTGGCAACTAAGGCTTTGACTTTTTTGATTCGGTCAAAGGATTCCTCAGGAATGTGGTATACAACTCAGGGAACAATTATTGCACTACGCGCACTTGTTGCAGCTCTTCGTGGAGGAAGTGAAGATGTAAATGCTACGATTTTTGTATTTCATAATGATAGGAAGGTGGACGAGATAAAAGTTGATAAGAGCAATATAGATGTGATGCGGCAGATTGATTTGAGTGAAAATTTAAGAAATGAGAATACAGTTGAAATCCAACTTAATGGAGAAGGCAATTTCTTATATGAGATAATAAGTTCTTATTACCTTCCGTGGAAGGACTTACCAAGACCGAAGGAACCGCTCTTTGCTATTGATGTTAATTATGACAGAACCCAGCTTTCAATAAATGATTTGGTGCGGGTTGATGTTTCTGTTAAACTATTAAAGAGTGGAATAGCTCAGATGGTTATGATTGACCTGGGGATCCCTCCAGGATTTGAAGTTCAAACGCCAACTCTTGATGAATATGTGAATAATAAAACCATTCAGAAGTATAACCTTACTTCCCGTCAGATAATTGTATACATTGAATCAATTTCCTCTGATAAGCCAGTTAAATTTTCATACAATTTAAAGGCAAAATATCCAGTTCGGGCAAAGGTTCAATATTCAAGAGTATATGAATATTACAACGTAGATAGAGAGGCGATTGTTCAGCCATTTGAGATAAGTGTAACAAGGTGATTCTTAAAGTTATTTGAAACAGGAGTTTGAACTTATTTTAGTAATTAACCTTAGACTAAAGAAAAATAAATTAGGAGGTTATCGCACTCTTTTTCTAATGAGACCTTCCAAGGCAGGTGGTGGACACTTTGAGATATTTTAACATTCACAAGGTCTAATTCCAGATCAAGAGTCACATCCATTTTCTTCTCCAGGAGTTTATCAAGATCCGGCACAAACAAGTGGAGAAGTTCAGGAGATTTATTTCTCTCAATAAGTATCTCTAAAGTGTTTATCATTCTTGTTTGAGTTCTTTCTCATCGTATTAAAGAAAAATAGATAATTATTGACTTTATGAAAGAAATGCTCTTTCCCTTCAAAGACTTCTATATCAAAGAATTCTCTTT